>PFOE01000047.1 GCA_002792355.1 Candidatus Roizmanbacteria bacterium CG_4_10_14_0_2_um_filter_36_35
GTCATCCTGAGGGCGAAGCCCGAAGGATCTAAAAAAAGATTCCTCGCTTCGCTCGGAATGACAGGGAGGGAGAGATTATTTTATAAATTTATTCTATCTGAATTCTTATGTCAAAAACAACAGGTAATATCAAACCTCTTTTCGACTATGTATTAGTTAAACCTTTGGAAGGGGAAACAAAGACTCCTTCTGGCATTGTTCTTCCAGATAGCGCCAAAGAAAAACCGCAGGTCGGTGAAATTATGGCGGTTGGCCCAGGAAAAAGTTGTTGTGGAGAGAGTTGTTGTTCTGATGACGACAAGTGTGAATGCGAGGAAATGATCGTCAAAGTCGGCCAAAAAGTTCTTTACAAGAAATGGGGAGGAAATGAGGTCAAAGTTGGAAATGAAGAATGGTTATTAATTGAGCAGAAAGATATTATGGCAATTGTTCAATAGAAATATCATTAGGGGTCAGGCATGCCTGACCCGTATAATTATAAATTTTTAATTATTATGGCAAAACAAATTAAATACGGAGCCGAGGCTCGAAAAAAACTTTTAGACGGTGTTAATAAATTGTCAGAGGCCGTTGCTACAACCCTAGGTCCTAAAGGACGAAATGTGGCGCTTGATAAAAAATGGGGAGCACCCAATGTGGTTCATGATGGAGTAACAGTGGCGAAGGAGATAGAACTTGATGATCCATTTGAAAATATGGGAGCCCAACTTATCAAAGAAGCAGCTTCAAAAACCGCTGATGTTGCCGGAGACGGAACAACCACAGCGACAGTCTTAGCTCAGTCTTTAGTTCAAGAAGGTTTAAAGATGATTACTGCTGGAGCCAATCCGATGGTGATGCAACGCGGTCTTAAAAAAGCCGGCGACTTTGTCGTTGAAGAGTTGAGAAAATCAAGAAAACAAATTACTTTAGCTGATGCCGCCAGTGTCGCGACCATCTCTGCCGGCGATCCGGATTTAGGAAAACTGATTGCCGACGCTCTAAAAGCAGTTGGCGGTAAAGACGGCGTTGTCACAGTTGAAGAAGGCAAAGGATTAGAGACAACAGTCGACCATAAAGAAGGAATGCAGTTTGACCGCGGTTTTGCTTCGGCTTATTTTGCGACCGATACTGATAAGATGGTTGCCGAAGTGAAAGATGCCTATATTTTGATTACTGATAAAAAAGTCACTGCAGTTTCAGACCTTTTGCCTTTTTTGGAAAAGTTCGTTAAAGTTTCCAAGAATCTAGTGATTATTGCCGATGAAGTCGAAGGAGAGGCTTTGGCGACTTTGGTTGTCAATAAGCTCCGAGGAACCTTTAACGCTCTCGTTGTCAAGGCGCCAGGATTTGGCGATAGGCGAAAAGAGATGCTTGAGGACATTGCCATTCTAACAGGTGGAACAGTCATTTCCGAAGACCTGGGCAAAAAGTTAGATAGTGTTGAAGTGGAAGACTGCGGACGGGCTGATAAAGTCAAGAGTGACAAAGAAAACACTTCGATTATTGGCGGCAAAGGAAAAAAAGGCAGTATCGAAGCGAGAATCGTCCAGATAAAAAGAGAACTGTCAGAAAACACAAGCGAGTTTGACAAAGAAAAACTTCAAGAAAGATTAGCTAAGCTTTCCGGTGGAGTAGCTATCATTAATGTTGGCGCGGCAACCGAAATCGAGATGAAGGATAAAAAAGAAAGAGCCACCGATGCTGTCGCCGCCACTAAAGCTGCCCTTGAAGAAGGAATTGTTCCGGGAGGAGCAGTTACCTTACTTAATATTAGCCAGAAAATGAACAGCGAAAAGCTCGGTAAGGTTTCCGCTGACGAGAAGATCGCTTATGATATTGTTAAAAAATCTCTTGAAGCGCCTTTTACCAAATTGGTTGAGAATGCCGGAGTTGATCCAGGACAACTTTTAGCCAAAGCCAGAGAGGTCAGTAGTGAAGGAATGGGTTTTGATGTTTTAGTTCTTGGGACTGTCGAAGAGGCTAAACCGATCGATATGGTTAAAGCCGGAATTATTGACCCATTAAAGGTGGTGAGAACAGCAGTTCAAAACGCCATTTCTATTGCTGCCATGATCTTAACAACAGAAGCACTGATTACCGATAAACCAGAACCAAAAGCTCCAGCTATGCCATCTGGTGGAGGTATGCCTGATATGGGTGGAATGGGATATTAAAATTTGATACCATATTGTAAGAAGGGTAGTGAGAGATTATGGCCGATAAAAAAATAGGCAAAGTTTCCCATTATTTTGACAAAATCGGAGTAGCGATAATAGAAGTTAAGTCTGCCTTTGCTGTCGGTGATACGTTGAAGTTTGTCAGACACGGCACAGGAGAAGAATTATTTCAACAGGTTGTTTCTTCTATCCAAGAAGAACACAAGCAGTTAGAAAAAGCCAAGAAAGGGCAAGGCGTTGGTGTCAAGGTTGACAAGAAAGTCCACGAAGGTGTCGAGGTCTATAAAGTTTAATCAGAAAAGATTTTTTTATAAGCTCCAAGCAGTTTGTATTGGGTTTTCTTCAAATTGTAGATTAAATGTTTTATTTGGTTAAACTTCTTTCCGTAGCCGAAATTTTTTATCGGCCGAAAAAGATCCATCTGCCCTGCATTATGAACAATAGCTATTTTCTCTCCGCTTGGTTCATAAAAAACTCCGCTTTTAATAATAAAACCCTTGGGCATTGTACTCATCATATAGTTATATTTATTGTCTAGAAATTTATATTTTGATTGATAGATATAGTAATTAACGACTATTTGGTCGGGTCCCCAAGCATCTTTATCTTTGATTAGCTTGTTCATTAGTTCGCAAAGAGAGATAAATTTTTTATAGGGAGCAAAGATGACTCCGGCATTGATAACCGGTTTATTTTTGACAACTTTCCAGATTTTTTCTTTGACTCCGTCGGCAAAATTATTGAAGATAAACCATTCAAAGAATAAAACCTCCATTCCGAGGGGGACGACACGGAAAGTATTTTTATTTTTTTTAAAAACAGGAGTAATATCTTCCTGGAAAATAATATCCCCGCCATCAACAAAAAGGACTTGATCATATTTTTTTGTTTTCAGATAACGGCAAGCGTCAAAAAATCTTTTGTTGACGATGTGATATTTTTTGGTACCTTTAAATAAAATTACTTTTTCTTTTTTCAGTTTATTTTTTTGAGAATAGGTTAATCCATAATCGATGATGACGACATCAATATTAGAAAGAGGAATATTGTCTTTTAGAGATTTAAACCAATGGTCTATGACAAAATCTCCGTGTTTGCTATTAGCACAGGTAATAATGACATTCTTTTTCACGAAATAATTTTACCAAATTTTGTTATAATTTGATCGTTACCAGAGGTACCCAAGCGGCCAACGGGGGCAGACTGTAAATCTGCTGGCTTATGCCTTCGGAGGTTCGAATCCTCCCCTCTGGACTCAATAGACTTAGAGCATAAGGTCAATCTAAAATACAAAAATACCTTCAGGTATTTGTACCTTTTAATTCAGCTTAATACTTTTTAAAAGTAATATAACAAACAATGTCAATCCTTACGGGGTTAGATGAGGAGATGATTTTAAGGCTATCTGGGTTCGAAGTTCATCCGTCCAGCAAGATTGGACGCAAAGCGACCGTAAGCTCTCAAATAGGTCGATAACACTTGTGAAACCTCTACTTTGTTTTTAGGAGTTTCAAACCGTACCTTTGTTATTCAAAAGATTTGGTTTTTGTTATAATTTCCTTTCTAACCATAAACCGAGGCTCAACAAATTATATTGGTCTTTTTTGATACAATGTTAATGTCCTCATACTCTTTTTTGGAATAGCGTAAGTTTAAAGGAGTTTTAATAATGTTAAAAATCAAAAACGAGGGAATAATTTTAGAGAAAACAAATCTGGAATTTGAAAATAAGGCTGTTTTCAACCCGGCCTGCATCCAGGCGGATGGTATTACCCATATGTTTTATCGGGCAACTAACCATAATGATATTTCTTCTATTGGTTACTGCCAGCTGAAAGATAATAAAGTTGTAAAAAGACTTAAAAAACCGGTTCTTTTTCCCGAATATGATTATGAAAAAAATGGTGTAGAAGATCCAAGAATTACTCTTTTAGAAGGAACATACTACCTTTTTTACACTGTCTATGACGGTAAAAATGCTCTTATTTCCTATGCTACAAGTAAAGATCTCGTTCATTTCGCCAAACAAGGTCTTATCTCGCCGAAAATCTCTTACGATGAAGCGGAAGACATTTTTCGCGAGTCAAAAGTCAGAGAAAGATATACTATGTTCGAGATGCTTTTTAAAGAAAGAAAGGGTAGAGACATCCTGTTGTTTGAAAAGGATGCCTCTCTCTTTCCTAAAAAAATAAATAATAAATTTGCTCTTCTTCACAGAATATTACCCGGGATACAAGTTATTTATTTTGACAACTTCTCAGAACTTACTGACAATCGTTGGCGCGATTATTTTAAGAATCTTGGTAATTTTATTGTGCTGGACCCTTTCTTTTGGTTTGAAAGCCGCAATATCGGTGGCGGTTGTCCGCCTATCGAAACAAAAGATGGATGGCTCATTATTTATCATGCAGTGGAGGATGCCCCTTTGGGAAAAATCTATCATGTTTCCACTGCTCTTCTTGATCTCAAAAACCCCCTGAAAGTTTTGGGGCGATTAACTGAACCCCTGTTTTCCCCAAAGGCTCCCTGGGAAAAAAGTGGCGTTACGAATAATGTTGTCTTTCCTACCGGAGCAGTCGTAAGAGATAAAAGACTTTATATTTATTATGGGGCTGCCGACAAATTAATCGCCGCGAAATCTGTTGACCTCATAGAGCTGTTGACTGAACTCAAGAAAAGATAGGACAACAATTGTACAAGATGGAAGATTAGTGGTATACTATAGAGCTGATTTCTAAACAAGATGAAACGCAAATAAAGGAAGGCTCTCAAGTATGATAAAAAACTTAGAAAAACTTTTAACTTCAAAGTCTAAAGAAATTAGGGTTATTTACCTTTCTTCATACATACCCCGTAAGTGTGGTATTGCCACTTATACAAAAAATTTAACCAACGCGATCAACTTACTCAATCCTCATGATTTGGCAGAAATTATGGCCGTCACAAGGCCAAAAGAACGTATAAATTACCCGTGGGAAGTAAAATACAAAATTAAACAAGAGGAGTTGCATACTTATCTTGAAGCAGCTAATTACATTAACCAATCGGGTGCCGATATTATCTCACTTCAACACGAATATGGCCTGTACGGCAGTCAATGTGGTGAATACATTATTCCTTTTGTAGAATCGCTAAAAAAACCGCTAGTAACTACCCTCCACTCAGTTCCAGATGATTCGAACAGTCGGGAAGGAGCAATTCTAAAAAGGTTAATTAAAAAATCGGATGCTGTAGTTGTTATGATGGAAAAAATTAAGGAGAAATTGGTCAATAAATATAGCGTCACTAGAAAAAAAATTATAGTCATCCTGCATGGAACACCCGATCTTCCATTTGTTCCAACAGATGCATATAAGGAGAAAAAACAACTTAGCGGAAGGATAATCCTTGGTAATATTAATCTATTAACTCCACCTAGAGGAATTGAATATGCTTTAGGTGCCGTGGCCACTATCGCTAAAAAATATCCAAATGTTTTATATCTAGTAATCGGACAAACACACCCGGTATTTTTACAAACTAACGGCGAAGAATACCGTAATTTTCTTAAAAAGGAAGTTAGAAGATTAAAAATAGAAAAAAATGTCAGATTTATTAATAAATATGTTTCACTTGACGAATTAATCGATTGGTTAAAAACCATTGATTTTTATGTCACTCCTTATCTTGATCCCCAACAATCTGCCTCCGGAGCGCTTGCTTATGCCGTAGGCGCAGGAAAATGTTGTATTTCTACCCCATATTTATATGCGAAGGAGATTCTAAGCAATAACAGAGGTATTCTTGTTCCTTTTCAGAACGCTGATTCGATTGCTTCTGCGGTAATAGAATTATGGGGAAATCAGGATAAAAAAGAAAAAATTAGTCAAAAAGCTTACGGTTACGGAAGGTTAATGACCTGGCCAAATATAGGACTTAAATACCTCGATCTTTTTAAAACAATTACTTTTTTAAAAGAATAAATTTAATGAAAATTGCTATTCTTTCACCAATTCATTGGAGAACCCCTCCGACTAAATACGGCCCATGGGAATTAATTGCCAGTTATATTGCGGAAGGAATGGTAAAAAAAGAACATGAAGTAACTCTTTATGCAACAGGAGATTCAGAAACTACTGCCCGGTTAAAATGGGTCTGTCCTAAACCGATAATGGAAAATTCCGGTTTAGAACCAAAAGTTTATCAATACCTTCATACGGCTTCGGTTTTTGAAGACGCAGACCAATACGATATTATCCATAATCACTACGATGCTTACCCGCTTGTTTTCTCAAAACTGGTTAAAACTCCCGTTGTTACCACCATCGAGGGTTTTTCCTCTCCGCAAGTTGTCCAAATTTACAAAAGATATTCAAATACCCATTATGTTTCAATAAGCTATGCTGATCGAAAACACGCACCCAATTTAAATTATATAGCCAATATTTATCACGGTATTCCGGTAAACGAGTACCTGTATAACGGTAAACCAGATAATTATTTTTGTTTTATCGGTAGAATATCCCCAGATAAAGGTGTCCACAATGCAATCAAGTTGGCAAAAAAACTAAACGTTAACCTAAAAATTGCCGGTCTTATCGCTTCAGAAAATAAAGAATACTTTGAAAAAGAAATCAAACCCCATCTAAATTCTAAAATCCAATATTTAGGATTAGTCGACGAGGAAGAAAAGAAAGCTCTGTTAAAAAACGCTTATGGCTTTCTTCATTTAAACACCTCCCCCGAAGGATTTGGCTTAACTTTAATTGAGGCGATGGCTACTGGAACACCCGTTATCGGAATGGAATTGGGGTCTATTCCTGAAGTAATTGACGATCGAAAAACGGGCTTTGTGGTTAAAAATCTCAAAGAAGCAGAAAGTGCCATGAAAAATATTGACTTAATTTCCAGGGAAAATTGTAGGGAAAGAGTAGATAAAAACTTTACAGTGGAACGAATGGTGGATAATTATGAAAAAGTATATCAAAAAATTTTGAAGGCAAAGGAAAAACATGAATAAACCAAAGCTTGATCACCTTTATCGGATGACAGACATTGTCGGGATAGCAGAGCATTGTTTGATAGCTACACCAGATTTGCGGGAGGGGTACTGCGTGGATGATAATGCTCGAGCTTTACAGGTGGCACTTAGATTGAAAGAGGAAAAATTGGTTGATATTTACTTGAAATTTTTAGTCTCGGCTGCAGGGGAATATGGTTTTAAGAACGATATGAATCAGAATTTGGTTTGGGAAAATGAGTCCATTGGAGAAAATTTTGGGAGGGCAATGGGAATATTGGCCGAGGTGGGGGTAAAAGGTATGAGAGAAGATCAAAGGCTGACGGCTCTTTTTTTGTTTGATCAATATACTCACTTTATTGATAAGGCTGAGTCTTATCGAACCAAAGCTTGGCTGGTATATGGTTTATATATGAGATTAAAGGTTGATAAAAATTTAAACGAAAAAGTAAAAAAATATTATCAGGTTAAATTGGCTCAAGGAAAAGCTAGGGAGAACACAGAATATGATTCCAGAAGGCTGATTAAAAAAATGGCCGATGATATGGTAAAAGCTTATAAAAAGCATAACAATAACAACTGGAGTTGGTTTGAAAATGTGATAACCTATGACAATGGACGACTACCGTGGGGATTGTTGTGGGCTTATAAAGTTTTAGGTGATGAGATATATCTAAGGGTAGCGGTAGAGTCACTGGATTTTTTAATGAAAAATGTTTTTGATCAAGAACGAGATTGTTTTTCTTTTGCTGGATATAGAGGTTGGATTACACAAGAGGGCGTAAGGGTATTGTATGGACAGCAGCCAATTGAGGCCGGATCGACGGTAGAAGTGTGCTGTCTGGCCCACAAGATAACAAAAGAAAAAAAATATTTAGATTGGGCGAAAAAAGCTCTCGATTGGTATTATGGGAGAAATATTTTGGGGGCTAAAATGGTTGATCAGAATACGGGTGGAGTATATGACGGATTAGAGGAAAAAGGAGTCAACCTAAACCAAGGAGCTGAATCATTATTATCTTACCTTTTAGCCCGTCTCTCTTTCGAGGACTAAAACCAACATTTGTGTGTCGAACGAAACCCTCTTTTTTATACTGTCTCATTTGTCTTCATTAGCCTTGAAGTGATACACTACTCCTGAGCGGTTATGGGTTCAAAAGGGTCCAGACCGACACGCCCAGTCAACCACTTTGTGCGTAGAAAGTTCTGACGTCCTCCACGACTCTGGACTTTTCTTTTACAGTGAGTCCATCGAACTCCTCAACAAAAATAATTATCGAATAAACTTAAAATAGTATAATTTCATATCCAATGTCAATAATAAAAAAGGTAGTTATAGTCGATGTAATTAACCCTTATCAAAAAATAGAAGAGGCCACGAAAAATCTTAAGGAGTTAAAATCTCTGGTTTCGACATATCATGGCATTGATATTGTCGACATTATCCAACATCGGACACGTCCTGATAAAGCGACATTTATTGGTTCGGGTAAAGTTGCTGAATTGGTAGGTATAGTCAAAAAACAAAAGATTGATATTGTCGTCGTTAACGCCATCGTCAATCAAAGTGTTTTGTTTAATCTTACTCAATATTTATGGAATGATAATCCTAAGATCCAGGTCTGGGACCGGATTGATCTTATATTAAATATTTTTGATAAACACGCCCAAACTGCAGAAGCCAAACTACAGATTGAATTGGCTCGGATGTATCATATGGGTTCTCGAATTTATGGTCTTGGTCTGACATATTTTTCTCGCCAATCAGGTGGAATTGGAACAAAAGGTCAAGGTGAGACTAATATTGAACTTATGAAACGTCATTGGCGAAATCAAATAAAAATTAAAAAAGATGAATTAAAAAAATTATCAATTCAACATCAACTGCAAATTGAGAGAAGAAAATCTAATAATATTCAAAGTATTTCGATCGTCGGCTATACTAACGCCGGCAAAACATCTTTATTTAATTACTTAACAAAACGAAAAAAAATAGTTGAGAATGCCTTATTTGTGACTTTAGACAGTGTCACTGGAAAACTTTATCTTCCGATATTGAAAAAAGAGGTGACAATCACCGACACCATCGGCTTTATTAAAGATCTACCGGCTTCACTTATTGAATCATTTAAATCGACACTTCTTGAGTCGATAAATGCCGATCTTATTTTACACGTGATTGATATCAAAGACCCTGAAATGGATCAAAAAATAAGTGTCGTTAGTAAAATTTTAAGAGAACTTAAGGTACATTCTAAAAAAATAATTTATGTATTTAACAAAATTGATGCCTTCTCAGGCAATGGAGAAGCATTATTAAAAAAAATTAACGATATTTACGCTCCCTATTTACCTCAATATATCTCAGTGACGACCGACTATGGGATTAAAAAATTATTAACTCAGATAGAAAAACAATTAACCGCATGATACCTTTATTGGAGGATTTTTATTTAAGATTAGGAATTATATAAGTGGATGGATTTATATCGTCGACATCAATTATCCAATCCTTTGGCAGGATCAAGTATTAATTTTTTTATCAGTGTTGTCATTATTATCATCACAAGCTTTCTTGGTTTTATTTACTAAATTTTTGCGTAGAAAGTTCTAACCCTTTGATAAACTCAGGGTAAACGTCACTGGACCTGTTTTTTAAGGTGTAGGAGTTGGGGTTGAGGTTGGAGTAAGAGTCGGAGTTGGAGTAGTTGTAGTTTCGGTTGTTGTGGGTGTAGGACTTTGAACAAGTGTCGGAGTTGCTGCTTCAAATTTTTTCCCGTCTGTGGTTATAACGACATCAAACTCACTATCCTTATCAAGATTCGTGGAATCGATTTTAATCTCATCAAAGGTCGTTTTTAAAGCATCTTTAATATCACTAACAACATCATTAAAACCATCTTTTGCAGTTATAGTGGTAATTGTATTATTGAAGTCTTCCGCGTTAGCGGTTTTGATACTGTCGGAATTATATCCGGCTTTTTTAAGAACCTCAACCGCTATCCCTGCCTGACCGGGAGTGCCAGTGCCATTTAATACCTGAATCTTCACAGACTTCTTATCAATCTCAGGTTTTTCTGTTGGAGATGGTTCATTATTTTCGGCAACTGTGACCTTCGTCTGGTTAGTCTTCTTAGATTGGCGAAGCATAAATATGCCTCCGGTAAGCGCTAAAATAATTATAACCATAATAATCAAAACAGGAGCATTTTTCTTTTTATTTTCTCCTTGCTGGCTTGAATAGAATGAAGTTGTATCTATCATAAGTTAAATATCTACCTATTACATATATACCAAAAATTTTTAAATTTGCAAGTGGAATAAAACTGTTTTATTAAGAAAGATAATCTGTATTCTTGTTACAATAGACTTCTATGAAACGGGATAAAACAATCGATACTTTGCGAGGCTTGGCGATGTTGGCGATGATAGTTATTCACGCTTCCTCTTATTATTTGAAAGACAAAATAGCATTTCTTATCTGGGATAATCTTCAATGGGTAGTGCCGGTATTTCTTTTTTGTTCACTTTATCTATTCTATGAAAGAACAAAGCAGTTTGTTGGATTTGATTGGTTAGCTTATTTTAAGAAAAGATTAACAAGGCTTCTTATTCCTTATTATTATTTTCTTCTTGTCTATTTTCCTTTATTATTCTTTTTTGAAAGAAAAAAATTTAATTTCAATTATTTTCTTGCCAATGTTTTTCTTTATAAAGGAGTTGATTTAAATTGGTTAGTTTTGCTTTTTATTTATCTTATGATACTTATGCCGATAGTATTACTTATTAAAAAAAATAAAATTCTATTTTACGGACTTTTCATTTTATCTTTTCTTTCTTCAATCTACTTTATCTTTAAACCTCTAAACTATCGGGCAGTTATGTGGTTACCGTGGACGTTTTACATCTATTTCACGACATTTTTTCTTAAAAACAAAACCAAGACAAAGATACTACTACTGACGGGATTACTGTCATTAATTATTTTTGCCGTTTTAAGGATAGTAGAAAATAATGTCGGTCATAATTTAACTCAATATGGAAATAAATACCCGCCGACTCTTTATCATTTGAGCTTTGGCATTTTCTGGATTATTGTTCTTTATTGGTTGTCTCAAAAAAACATCTTCAGTTTTATGAAGCTCGATAAATTTCTTCACTTTTTGAGCGTCAACTCTTACACGCTTTTTTTTATCCACCTCGGAGTTATATTGATGATAGGCTGGCTCCACTTTTTGCCTTCTATCTGGCCGCTGTTTTTCTTAGAAATAATGGGCGTATCCTTGATAATTCAGGTAGGTTTAAACAAGTTATTTAAGTAGAGTTTTCTTTTCTTTTCTGGGAATTTTTCAATCGCATAGCGCAAAGCGGTTCTTCCCATTTTCCGATAATTTTTTTGCAAAAATTCTTCTTCTGTTTTAATATTTCTTTTGCCCGTTTCTCTTAACATCCAACCAACAGCCTTTTGAATAAGGTCGTGTTGATCATTAATTAAAATTTTAGCTACTTTTATTATGTCATCAAACTGTCCGTGTCTGATAAAAGCATAAGTTGAAAGAATGGCAATTCTTTTTTCCCAAAGATTTTTAGATTTAGTCAACTTATAGATAATTTCTCTATCTTTATTAAAGAGATATTCGCCAACGATATTTGGGGCGGTTAGATCAACCATGTCCCAATTATTTATACTCTTGGTATTTTTAAGGTAAAATTCAAAATACTGTTTTCTCTCTTCTTCATTAGCTTTTTTATATTTATAGGTTAACATTATCAAAGCCGTCAAACGAAATTCATGGATTTTACTAGTAAGTAGCATCTTAATTTCGTTAAGAGAAATATTTTGATAATAATCTTTGGCAATTTTTCTTTGCTCGGGTACGGTTATTCCTAAAAATTTATCTCCTTCTCCGTACTCACCTTTGCCGGTTTTAAAAAAGCGCGCTAAGATTTTCGCTTTTACCGGATGAGCCTTTTTATATAATTCTTGTATTATTTTTTTTATCATTATTTTATAACAACAGTAATTTCTCCTTTATA
>PFOE01000049.1 GCA_002792355.1 Candidatus Roizmanbacteria bacterium CG_4_10_14_0_2_um_filter_36_35
CTAGCCGGCCAAAAAACAACCCTCCCAAAAGACTCAAAAATAAACCATCGAAAATTTCTTCTTCTTTATGGGAAGTTAATCTGATATTTCGCCAGAGGACAAAACTCGCCCATAAAAATCCGAGCATTAAAAACACTCCGAAAGTATAGATTTTGATAAATTTTAAATCTAGTAATACTGGCAGCATAAGATTTAGTATAATTTATCGTCAAGAAAAAGACAATCTATGAAAATCCTGATCACTGGGGGCGTTGGTTTTATCGGTACTAATGCCGTTTTGTATTTCTTACAAAATCCTAATAATAAAATTACCGTTGTTGATAATTTTTCAAGACTTGGCGTTGATATGAATGCTACCTATCTAAAGAATAATTTTCCAAAAATAAAGATCATTAAATCTTTTGTTGGTAATATTAATAATTACAAAAAGGATTTGATTACATCAGATGTTATTATCCACTTGGCAGGACAAACCGCCGTCACTACTTCGATTATTAAACCCCATCATGACTTTAAAAATAATTTACTAGAAAGTTTTATTTTATTGGATTATCTAAGAAGAAATAATCCCAAAGCAACAATCCTCTATTCTTCGACCAATAAAGTCTATGGAGATTTAAAAAATCATAAAATGGTTCTAAACAAAAATAAAAAAATTTACATTGATTCTTGTCATCCTACCGGAATTGATGAAACAGAGAATCTTAACTTTATCTCTCCTTATGGATGTTCAAAAGGTGCAACTGACCTCTATTTTCTGGATTACGCCCGTACCTACGGCATAAAAACCGTAGTTTTTCGTCAGTCCTGCATCTATGGCCCATTTCAAATCGGGGTAGAAGACCAAGGTTGGGTAGCTCATTTTTCCAAACAAGCGTTAAAAGAAAAACCGATTACGATTTTTGGCGACGGTTACCAAGTCAGAGATTTGCTTTATGTTGAAGACTTAATAAACGCTTATGATTTAGCAATAAAAAAAATTGATAAAGTAAAAGGTCAAACCTTCAATATCGGTGGAGGAATAAAAAACACCTATTCTCTACTTCAGGTCATTAAAATCCTAGAAAAAGAGTTTAATTATAAAGTAAAAATTTCTTTTCAAAAGATGCGCATTGGTGATCAAAAATATTTCGTTTCGAAAAATGAAAAAATAAAGAGAATTCTGGGGTGGAAACCAGAAACTGATTTTAAAAAAGGCCTTGACAAATTAATCAGCTGGCAAAAAAACAATCTATGAAAGTTCTTTTCTATTCTTCTTACTTTTATCCTTATACTTCAGGCATTACCACTTATCCTTTCAAGATTTTAAGCTATATGGTCAAGAAGCACCAAATTACTGTTTTAACCTTTAATCACAAAAATAACCGATTAGAAGAAGAAGATATTAATGGTTTTAATATAGTCAGAATGCCTTATCTTATTAAGCTATATAAAGGTTTTATATCGCCTCAATCGCTTTTCTTTTTTATAAAAGAATTGAAAAAAAACGATTCGGTTATCATCAATCTACCCAATGTCGAAGGATTTATATTAACGTTTTTAGCAAAAGTCTTTGGAAAAAAAGTTATTTCTATTTTTCACTGCTATCTGGGATTAAGCAATAAGTTTTATTTAAAAATAATCAATTCGATTACAAATTTAATTATTACTTTACAGCTAACCTTGAGCGATAAAATAATCAGTTATACAGATGATTATGTAAGTCATTTGCCGATTTACAAACTGATTAGAAATAAAACAAAAACAATTTTGCCGCCGATATTAAAACTTCCCATTACAAAAACTAAATTCGAAGAATTTAAAAAAATAAAAGGTAAAAAAATCTGGATAGGCTACGCTGGGCGTATCTCTCAGGAAAAAGGATTAGAATATTTGATAAAGGCTATCAGTTTAATTCGTCATTCTGGCTTGTCCAGAATCGTTGTTGTTTTCGCCGGCCCTTACGGTAAAGATGTCGTAGGTGAAAATCCTTATTTTTTAAAAATAAAAAAACTACTAGAAGAAAACAAGATTAACTATCGTTTTTTTGGTAATTTAATTAATGGAGATTTAGGAGCTTTTTATAAGGTTATTGATCTCTTGGTTCTCCCTTCGACCAACCGCACTGAGGCCTTTGGCATGGTCCAGGCCGAAGCCATGCTTACCGGAACTCCAGTAGTTGCTTCTAATTTACCGGGAGTCAGAGTACCAATCAAATTAACAAATATGGGGAAAATCGTTGAACCAAAAAATTCTGAATTATTGAGTAAAGCTTTACTGGAAGTTCTTAATAATAAAAGTAAATTCACTAATAGTAAATTAGTCAAAAACGCTCAAGAAATTTTTGATATAAAAAAAGTTTATAAGTTTTATAAAAATTTAATAAGCAGTGAAATATAAAAAAATATCAATAATTATTCCTGTTTTTAATGAGGAAAAATATATTAAAAAGATAGTTAGTAAAGTAATCAAAGCTAATACTTTAAACTTATTAAAAGAAATTATCATTGTTAATGATGGATCTACTGATAAGACAAAAAATATTATTAATAAAATTAATAGAAACAAAAAAAATGTCATATTAATAAATCAGGAAAAAAACTTTGGTAAAGGTGCAACCCTGAAACTAGGATTTTTAAAATCAACAGGAGATATTGTTTTAATTCAGGACTCTGATCTTGAATATGATCCAACCAATTACCCCCTACTTATAAAGCCATTTATAGAAAATAATGCTGATGTCGTTTTTGGATCAAGATTTATTTCCAACCAACCCCATCGAGTATTATTTTATTGGCATTATTTAGCTAATATTTTTCTGACAATGTTATCTAACATTTTTACCAATCTAAATCTAACCGACATGGAAACCGGCTTCAAAGTCTTTAGAGGAGATATCCTCAGAAAACTTACTCCTTGTTTGCGTTCTAAAAGATTCGGTTTTGAACCCGAAATTACAGCTAAAATTTCAAAGATTAAGGATATTAAAATTTATGAAGTCGGTATATCCTATTTTGGAAGAACTTATCAGGAAGGGAAAAAAATTTACTGGTTTGATGGTTTAAAAGCGGTCTGGGAGATAATAAGATTTAATTTATTTCCGGATTTATGAAAAAATATTTTATTATTATTATCTTTATTTTCCTAGCTTGTCTTTGGTTTTGGTCAAAAAATGGCATACAAATAAAAACAATTATTATAAAAAAAGATTCTTTTGTAAAAATTTATTTTGACAATTATTTATTAGGATCTGCTCGGGATACTTCCTTAGAAAATAAAAAATTAACAGTCAATTTTTCAAAACAAGACTTGGATAGTAAATATTTTAATAACCAACCCGAGACTGATAAAAATAATGTTCTTCTACCTAAATATAATTACGAATTAAAACTTCTGTTAAATAATCCATTTACAGTCAGATTAAATTTTGAAGGGAAACAACCTTACGTATTTTATTTCAATCCATATCGACATCTTAACTCAGGTTGGGAAGATAAACATGAAGTGTTGCGGGAAACAAAAAATAATCAGGTGCAAATCGGTTTCTTTAACGGAATCAAATGGACTCTCTGGATAATTTTAAAACCGTTTCCAATATTGATTCCAGTTTTTGCAATTATTTATCTATTTGGTAAAAAAATAAAAGATGATTCAAAAAAAATAAATTTAAAATTATCAATCAAGATAATTATTATTCCGTTAATAATTGCTTTATTATCTTTTTTCTGGTCACGGCATCTGATGGTTAATTATTTGAGGGACGTCCCCCACGTTCCCGATTCGATCTCTTACGTTGTCTTAGCCAAAATAATTTCCAGTGGAAAGTTTATTTTTCCATATTCGGAAATTCCAAGTTATATTAGGGCTGACCAAATTAAAGATTTTTTTTATCACTGGTTTCAAACAAACAAAACCGGCCTGTTTGTCCCCTATTTGATCGGTCATCCATTAGTTCTGGCTCTAGGTAACTTGTTTGGAATAATTAATTACATTCCTCCTTTGGTCGGTTCGCTTACTTTATTACTTATATTTTTTATTACCTATTTTTTGACCCAATCAGTCATGTTCTCACTGATTTCAATGGGATTATGTTTTATCTCTCCTTTTTTCCAAACTCAGACAATTGACTATTTGTCTCATAACAGCGCTGTCTTATTTATTCTTTTTAGTATTTTTCCCTTATTTCTAAATAAAGAAAGTACAAAATATTTTTTGCTAACAGGATTTTTTCTGGGAATGCTGCTGAACACACGGCCTTTGACTTTCGTAGCAGTCTTTATCTCAATAATATTGTATTTGATTATTGAATTTATTAAAGATAAAAAGTTTAAAAAATTTTTACTTAAATTGACGTATTCTTTAATTGGCTCTATTACTCCGGGACTAATATTTTTATATTACAATTTTGCCACTTCAGGAAATATTTTTACCACTCCATATCAATTCCATGGAATTTTAAACAAAGTAGGATTTGGCAGTGATTTTAAAATCGGCTACGGTCTTCTTAATACTTTTTCCAATTTAGCGGTTTTCTCTTTATTTTTTTTAAAAAATTATTATGTCAGTTTTTTTCCGTTATTATTATCCTTCTTATTATTGCCCTTCTCAGGAAAATATTTAAAAAAAATACTTTTTCTTCAATTTTTGTCTTTGTCAATTATCGGGGTCTGGACCTTATATGATGGAAATTTTTTTATGTACGGTCCACGATTCATTTATGAATCGGTCCCGATATTAGGCATACTTTACGGCCTGTCTTTTTTTGTTTTATATCAGGTATTTAGACATACCAATTGGAAATATTTTAGTTATTTACTTTTTATTTTTTATTTTGTCTTTATATTTTTGTTTGAACTTTCCTGGTTGGGTTTTAAAAAAGCTGATTATAATAACATTGTTTACACACCCTCAAACATCAATCAATTGATTAATTTTAATGCTGTTGACGATAGATTTTATAAAGCCGGATTAAAAAATGTAGATAAAGTTTTATTAATGAAAAATTGTGAAAACTGGTGGTGTTACAGTGGTGTCTGGATAAATAAATACCCATTGAATAAATCCCAACCGTTATTTTTATCCTTACCTCCTAATTATAGAAACAATATACAAAATGCCAAAATAATTGATTGGAATAGTCTATAATTTGAAAATGTATTTATGAAAAAAGTTGATTATTTTATTAAAAAATATCTGGAAAACCGGCCGATGTTTATGGCGATTATCCGCAGTCAGGAAGCAATGTTATTTCAAAAATATAATTATTTAATTAATAATAAAAAAATTCTTGATTTCGGTTGCAGTGACGGTTTTTTTACCAGAACTGTCTTTGGAAAAAATAGGATTAACGTTGGTCTAGATCTTTTCAATAATAAACGAGTTACGGAGGCAAAAAAAGAAAAAATCTATAAAAAAATCACACTCTATGATGGAAATACTATCCCCTATCCTGATAATTCTTTTGATATGATTATTTCTAACTGCGTCCTGGAACATATTCTTGATATTAAATTGTCTCTAACGGAAATCTACCGTGTTTTAAAACCCGGGGGTTATCTTTTAACCTCGGTCATGACTGATCAATGGGAAAACAATCTCTTCGGATCAAAAATATTCGGAAAAATATATCTTAGATATATGCGAAAAACCCAAATTCATCGTAATTTATTACCAGACAAACAATGGCAAATATATTTCAAAAAGGCTGGCTTTAAAATTCAGTCGATTGACGGTTATCTTTATAAAAAAAGCTCTTTTTATCTTGATCTCTTCCATTATTTGTCAATTGGTTCTCTGATTAGTTACAAACTTTTTGGAAAGTGGATTTTATTTTCGATTCCATTTTTAAATAAAATAAAAACTCAGCTTATTAAGAAAACAATTATCGATGAAAATAATCCTGATAAGTCTTCGGCCCTATTTTTTGTTTTGAAAAAATAATCAACGCTGAGCAACAATAATATAACGAAAAGCAAATAGTTTTAATAAAGGTAAATCACCTAAAAATATATTAATTTTTCTTAATAAAGGAGACCAATTAAATATCATCGGTGGTAAAAAAAATAAACCCATGATTTTTATATTTTTAAAACCAATTAACTTTAATCGTTTGATTAAATTAAAATTGTTGATTTGAATTATTCCTCTTTCTTGTTTCCAATCCAAGAATAGTAAAATAAATATCCACCAACTTATATTCCAAGAATTTGGTTCGGAAAAAATTATTTTTCCTCCTTTTTTCAGGTGATTATTAAATAGCTTAAAATATTTATCTATATCGATATGATGAATAATATCTGTTCCCAAAATATAATCATATTTTTTACCTTTTGGAAATTTTTTGTATATTTGAAGATTCTTATTTTTTCCAATTTTAATGGCCGTTTTTAACAATTGTTCCCGGGATTTTTCATCTGTATCTATCGCTATGACTTTATATCCATTTTGTAATAAAGGAATAGTCAACCTGCCTCCACCGCTTCCAAAATCAACAATATTCTTTTTTTTGTTTTTTGTTAAATATTTAAGAATTAAATCAATCTCATCTCTTACATGTAAAGGTGGATTAAGTATTTTTTCTTCTGAATAATACTTTAAATTATTGTCTTTTAACATTTTCATATATCATAACTTGAGGATGATCATAGACAGTAAAGGTCTCCTCTACCCAGTTGTTAGGTAAACTAAAAAAGCGGTAATAATAAGGGTCAAACTGTTTAATTTTTTTATATAACGGATTTTTATCCGCCAACAGCTCTTTATAAAACTTACTCATCTTTGGATATTTCTCAGGAACGGTCGAAATACTCCCCCATCCACGGTTTGACGATAAAATATAATAATCGGCTTTTGCTAACATCTTATTCATTTTCTGCCATTTTTCCGGCGTATCAGGATCAAAAACAGGTAGCTGTTCGCCGGTAAACTGTTTTTCATAATTATTGACAATCGGCAATGGCAATCCGTCATCCCAAGCCTCACTCAAAATAGATGAACCACTGGGTAAATTTTTGTAAATCCACTCCGATGCTTCAACTCTGGTATGTTTATTAAGATAAATCGAGGAGAACATTAAAGGCCAAACCAGAAGAATTACAAGAAGAAAAATAGTAACCAATGTCATTCCGAACTTGTTTCGGAATCTCAGATCCTGAAATGAATTCAGGATGACATTTGCTCCTATTCCAGCGAAAATGGCGAAAAACGGATAAAGATAGATGGTATAACGAATCGATTTAAAAACAGAGACTGATTGATAAATAAAATAACCAACGACCCAAATTAAAATTATCATCAATAAATAGTTTTTGGATTTAAGATGTGGGTTTGACCCTGCCTGCCGGCAGGCAGGGATTTGCGATTTGAGATTTAAAATTATCCAAACAATTCCAATAAACATCAAAATAAAGTACGGTAAACCTACACCAATAAACATTAAATTAACCAGCAAGAAACTTACTGGTTTATTCATCCATTGAACAGCAGGTGGATACCAGATATCTTTTCCTTCAAACGATTTCAGCTGTTTAATACTACTCACAAAGTCCTGGTTTAAACGAGGATCAAATAAACTGCTATTTTGAAAATAATAAGGATTAGCTAGGCGTAGTGATAAATATAAAATTACTAAAAATAATAAAATATGACTAGTTTTTTTTGGGTTTTTAAAGAAAATAAAAAATAAAATCAAAGGTAAAATATAAATTGCTGATACTTTAGAAGCTAGAGCTAAACCAAAGAAAATAGATGATAAAAATAAGTGCCTAATATTATTTTTTAAATAATATTTAAGAGCCAGGTAAAAACTTGCAAACATAAAGAAATTTAAAAACGTATCAACAGTAAAAAAGTGAGACGATTGAATCGGATAAACGGCGATGGCGTAAAAAAATGCAGCCAAATATTTTAATGAAGAAGAAAATTTATAACGTTTTTCTAGCAAAAAAACTGTTTTAAAAACAAATAAAATTATTAACAGATCTAAATAAGCAGAGAGTTTTCTTCCTAAAATTGTAAAATCATTGTAATTATCTTTATGATAAAAAACTGCTAAGTATTTATTTAAAACTAATGGAAAATTCCCATAAACGAAAAATTTATAACCAATATTTGCTGGATTTATCTTAGAAATAATAGGATTTAAATATTCACCAATATTTTTAGGGAGAGTCATGGCGTTTCCTACCATCGTCAAGAATCTTTCATCCGGATGAAGATGAAAGTTTTCATCCCAGTTAACATTATTAAAACGAAACCAAAAACCGATTAGTAAAATTAAAAATAAAAATAAAAAATTTTTTAATTTATTCATAAATTACATTGTCTTTTTAATCAATCCCAAAATGCCTTGCTTCCAGCCGACGGTGTGAGTCACGCCGCTACCGCGGGATTTTATTTCTTTATAGTTTTTGAAGTACCAACGGTAAGCTTTAATAAGAGCGTCGGAGTTGGAATATTTTGGGTGCCAGTTTAAAGTTTCAGTTAAGCGCTTAACTGAAACAAAAGAATCTTTATCCGCGGTATCGTAAACCCACTGATAAAGAGGAGATAATTTAAGTTTTTCAAAAAGCCAGAGAGCTTTTTTGACAAAAAACGCCGGTGTAGGAAAGACTTTGCTTATAGTTCGAGCTTGTCGAGAACTATTTTTATTATGACTTCTCGACTCACTTCGTTCGCTCGAAGCATAAATAAATACTTTTTCTAAGTCTTTTTTAACCGTAGTAAATTTCTCCGCTCCGATGTTGAAGGCGCCGTTATATATAAGGTCACCCTTAGGGTGTCCTTGTTGCCTCTGGACACCCTGAGGGTGACCAGAACGGACCACAAATAAATATATAGCTTCGACTAAATCGTCAACATCCAAAAGCTGATAACGGTTGTTTCCCGACCCAACAACAGGAATTTTTTTCCCATCATGAATCCAGTCAAAAAGTATTTCAAAAACCCCTAATCTGTGAGTTCCTAGGAAGGTTTTTGGCCGGATAATCGTTACATTTAATCCCTTTTTTATATAAGAAAAACAAAGATTCTCTGCTTCGATTTTGGACTGTCCATAAGAACCAACACCCACTCGCCTATCGTTTTCGTAGATCGGATGTTTTTTAGGAACGCCGTAAACCGCGGTTGAGGAAACGTAGATGACTCTTTTTACTTTGTTTTTAAAAGACGCCTCAAGAATATTTTTCGTACCGCCAACGTTTATATCAAAAATATCTTTTTCTTTCCATAATGGCAAAGCAGCTGCGGCATGAATGACATAATCCATGCTTTTAATGTATTGATACATCAAAGTAGAATTTCTTATATCTGCCTTGATGAAATGACAGTTTTTTGGGTATTCTTTTTTGTCAAATTCAGCGATATCTAGTAGGGAACAAAAATCTTTGTTCCCTACAAAATGTTCAGAAAAATATTTTGCTAAATGCAGTCCTAAGAATCCTGCTCCACCAGTGATAAGAATCTTCATAAATCTTTATTGTCATCCTGAGCCTGACGAAGGATGACTAAACATTGTCATGGTTCGTCGAGCTCACCATGACAAATAGATAATGTATAATTATACAAATTTATCTTATGAAAAAAGTCTTAAAAATCGGCTTTGATCTGGACGGGGTTATTTTATATAACCCTGTAAGAATCTTTCGGCCTCTGGCGAAAAAATTTCTTAAGCCCATTAAAGCTTCATTTCTTCATCAAAATAAGGACTCTTTTTATTTTCCAAACTCTCTTTTTGAACGGTGGCTTTGGAAAATACTTCATAAAACAAGTTTTAGAATTAATACCGGTTATGACGATATAAAAAAATTATCTAAAAATAAAAAAATAAAAATGTATTTAATCACTGGAAGATATAGTTTCTTAGGGCAAGACTACCATACCTGGTTGAAAAAAATTTCGGCAAAAAAAACATTTATTAAGTGCTATTACAATAAGCAAAACAAACAACCTAATCAATTCAAAGAAGATATGATAAAGAAATTAAAATTAGATATTTACGTAGAAGATAACTGGGATATTATTGAAAAACTTAATCATCATACTAAAGCAAAAATATTTTGGTTGACAAATATTTTAGACAGAAATATTCCTTATCAGCTTAAATTTTTTTCTTTGCTAGAAGTCTGCCGATATCTGAAGAAACTTGTTTAAAAAACCCTCCCTTTTCTTCCTTGATATAAAACTTTAGTAAATCTTGGGTAGTAATGATATTAAGAGGCCGTTTTTCTTTGTCAATAATGACAACACTACCGATTTTTTTATTAATAATAAGGTCGATGACTTCATAAAAGTTTTTATTCTCATCTAAAGTTAAAACGTAAGTTTTATAAAAATATTTAATTGTTTGGTTGACAAGGTGGGCTTTATTGCCTTTCCTCTCGCCTCTTTTTTCTTTGGCTTTCGGCATTACCATAAAAGAAATCAAATCATAGTAACTCAAAACTCCCTTGAGTTTTCTTTCATGATTAGTCACTATTAACTTTGAAAATTTATAGGTTTTAAAAAGATTTAAAGCTTCGGCAACAGAACTATTATCATATATGGTCACCGGTGGCTTTTTGAACTTTATCATCTCTTTTATTTTGATTTTAAAAATCGGCAGGGTTTTTATATGAGTTAAAACCCGCCGCGCCGAAATTATTCCTAAGAATTTTTCCTGCTGATCAAAAACTGGCAGATAATGAATTTTCGATTGATTGAAAAGCTCGGCTACTTTAGTCAATGGATAATTAATATAGATTCTTGGCGGGTGGTAAAGACAGTGGGCTACCTTGGTATTACCTGGATAAGAAGATTTTATTAAACAATAATAAGGATTTATGACTCCGATAAATTTATCGGTTTGGTCAAAAACAAAGGCGGCGTCGTGTGAAGTCAAAAGCTTGGCTAAAGCGTAAGCAAGATGATCTTCAGGAGAGACTTTGATAATGTTGTTTTCCTTAAGGATATTCAACAATCTCATAAATTAGTTATATCACAAAAATTCCGTTTTTATAGATGATTTTTTCTGTTCCATTTTTCATAATCGCCTCGACGGTTTTTTCTTGAGTATTAATGACGTCAAGGTGTTCGATTGACTCATTAAAACCTAGTTTTTCCCAGTCTTTTTTTGTCATTTTTCTTATATCGCCATCATAAGTATCATGATAGGACGAACCAAAGGCCAGGTGGGAATTACCAAACTGGCCGCCGAAATTCTCGTCATATAAAGTATTAGCCATAAAACGGGAGATCTTGGAAAATCTTTTATCAGTCAGGGAAAACTCTCCGATTTTATTGGCATTTTTTTGAGCTACAAGAGCTTTGAGTAAACTTTCATTTTTTTCAGCTTTAGTTTTAATAATTATTCCGTCTTTAAATTCAAAATATATTTTTTCAACGATATTGCCGTAGCGGTAAAGCGGAAAATCAAAAAACATCTGGCCGTTAAATCCTCTCCAATCCGGTGAAGTAAATATTTCAAAAGATGGGATATTAGCTCCTCTCCCTCCTAACCATCGTCTTTTTTCCCCTAAAGTAATATAGAGGTCGGTTTTTTCTGAAACAATATGAAATTTTTCAACCGGAAGAGAGTTTAGTTTCAACATTAGATCATCTATCTGTCTGAAAGTTAATTTCCATGTAGAAATCGGGTTTTCAGATTGCAAATAACAAGCTTTTATAATCTCTTGCCAGAATTCTTTTAGCGTCAACCCTGCCTCTTTAGCCATTCCTTCGGTGCCGTATAAACATAAAGTCCAGGTCAACTTTCCTTGATCTTCTTTTTGATGGATCCATTGGCGAAGAATATTATTAGCTTTATTGGCTTTAACAATCTTTTTCGGATCTACGGTTTTCAGTAAAAACGGGTCACGCGGAGCAATAAGATAAATCCTGTGGTCAATCGTGTCAACCAATGACTTTGTATATTTTTTAGGAAAAAATTCCAGCTGATCATCGGAGGCCGTATTAAAAAGAACTTTTTGAAACTGTTCCTCACTGCTTTTCACCAGCGGATAAGCGCCTTTTTCCAAAATCCGCTTAAAAACAGCCAATGACAACGGCAAGGCTTCGGCATCGTATTGAAGATAGATGATTTCTTTTTCTTTAATCCCCTTTCCTTTTCCTAGGGCAAAATCCACTATCACCTTGGCATAGTTTTCCAGGATTTTTTTATCAGGAGTAAACATAAGAAATAAATTATAGCATTATTTCTATGGGTAAATCTTTGAGTAAAACCCCATAACCGAATTCTTCTGTCCAGCGTCTTTTGGCAGAAAAAACTATCTCGGAAAAATCACTTGATAGATTTTTATTGTTAAAATAATGATGGTAAGCTCTCATTAAATATCCTCCGTTGCTTAAATACAATAGATGCTGATTGTCTTCTTTATTATACTTCGGATTTTGAAAATCGCTACCGTTTTGGCCTCCGTGGTTATCTGCCCGATAATGATTCCAGAGGGCAATAATTGGAGCTCCATCAGGCACCCGTTCTGGGATTAACTTACCAAACTCTCCCATATCTCCAACAACCTGTTTTCCTTTGAGAGCTAAGATTTCTTTTTTCTTTTCAGGAAATAATTCCGTCAATTCTGTTATTAATTCATTTGGGTAAATAATATAATTAGCGTGTTCATAACCTATGTCTCTTTTTATCCCTTGAGACAAACCAAAAGCCAAGTAACCAACGTTTAGTTCAATATTAATTCCATTCTCTTGGGCAAATTTTTTTAATAGAAAAACTCCTTGTGCTGTAGCAACAGCAACATCAATTGTTATTTTTCCAAGATTTTTATCAAACTCAGATCTTTCAGCTAGAGTTTTAATCACTCCAGCTAAAGTATCACCAGAAGCCAAACAGTCTTCAATAATCCTCAAAGGAGCATTAGTTTGAGATCTAAGCAAAGGTTCCATTATGTGGGATAAATTATCTTGATAGATCATTCTATTTACAGAATTGTCTGTCCCCAAAGCGGCATATTCAGATATTTTCATTGCGTGTTGGTTGGTTGAACCGTGAAAAACTCTTAAGTTAAAGTTATCTTCATTAGAAGAAAACGTTAGGTCATTTTCTCCTCCTAAATGATTTCCTAATAATCTTTTTTTTTCGTCTTTTTGAACTTCTCTATTTGAAAAGCTGGTAATAAATGTCTCTGGTGAAATATAACTACCGGGTAAAGTATGAGCGACACTTTCAGGGAGTTTGACAAAAAACTGTCCAGTTTCTTTAACTTTTTCAGCGTCTGAAAAAAAAGTTACTTCTATAAGTTCTTGATGGTTACCATTTAAAATAAGATCATTGACATGAAAAGAATTTTCTTTTAAAGTCTTTAAAAAAACATTTCCCCTTCTTAGAGCTTCTGAGGTCATAAATATTTTCGTCATTCTATATATTTTTTGTTTTAATGTCAAGCTAAATTATTTTCTATAGTTATTGATTGCTTCTTTCAATTTTTTTGCTTCTTCTCTTGGGTTTTTGGCAAAAATTATTCCGCGGGAGGAGTTAATGATTAGTCCTTGCTTTTTTGAGTTTAAACCGGCTTTGAGAGTGGCTTCAAGATCGCCTCCCTGGGCGCCGATTCCGGGAACCAAAAACGTTATTTCGTCGCCAGTAATCTTTCTCACCTCTCTAAGTTCGTCAGGATAGGTAGCCCCAACGACCAAAAGGCAGTTTTTATTTTTATTCCACTTATGGCTAACTTGATAGGCGACGTATTGATACAACTTAATGTCATTCCGAGCGAACGAAGTGAGCCGAGGAATCTTTTTAAAAGATCCCTCCACTTCGGTCGGGATGACATGAAGGTTTTGAAACTCGCCTGCCCCCTTGTTGGAAGTACGACATAAAATAATAATTCCTTTATCTTTGTAGTCTAAAAATGGTTTTATAGCCTCTTCTCCAAGGTATGGTTGAACCGTTACGGCATCGGCGCCGAGGTATGTAAAAATAAATTGAACATATCCGCTGTTTGTACTGCCAATATCCCCCCGCTTGGCATCTATGATGATGGGAATTTCCGGATATTTTTTCTTTAAGTAGTCACAGGTCTTTTTTAACTCTTCAACTCCCTTATATCCTATAGCTTCATAGAAGGCAGTGTTCAACTTGTATGAACAAACCAAGTCATGAGTGGCTTCGATGATAGGTTTATTGAACAAAAACTATTTTAAAATTAATAATTTTTCCAGCTTTGCCTCTGTCATTAGTTTTTTCTCAAGAATAATCTGTTTTAAAGTTTTACCCGTTAAAAGAGCCTCTTTGACGATTTTGGAAATCGTATCGTAGCCCAAAACAGGTGTTAATAGCGTCGAATAAGCCGTGGATTTTCCCAAAAGCTCAAAACACCTTTTTTTGTTGGCAACAATCTTTCTTATCCCTCGATCAGCAAAAAGACGAAGACCAGACTCGACAATTTTCAACATCGTTATTAACGAATCGGCAATCGCCGGAAGCATGATGCCTAGCTCGAGATGCGAACTTTCAGCAGCATGATAAATCGTAGTATTTCTTCCGTCCACTTGGAAATAAATCTGGTTCATGGTCTCGCAAATGATCGGATTGACCTTCCCGGGCATGATCGACGACCCCTGCTGCATTTCAATAAAAGATATCTCTCCTATTCCCCCTCGCGGACCGCTTGACATAAATCTTAAGTCGGTGGCAATCTTACTCATATCAAGACATAGGATGTTGACTGCCGATGAAATATAACAAAAGTCAGTATTACTAGAAGTCCCTGACATTAAATTATTCATTGGTTTTAATTCTTTAATTTTTGTGATATTGCGAAGTTCTTCATAGACATTTTCTATGTAAATTTTTGAGGCATTAATACTGTTACCAATTGCCGTCCCGCCCAGATTCAGCTCCAACAGATATTTTTCTGACTCTTTAATCCGTTCCATGTCTCTTTTAAAATATCGGCGTAAGACTGAAGCTCTGCTCCCAAAGTTGTCGGCACCGCATCCTGCATATGAGTCCTGGCTAATTTTTTAACACCTTTAAACTCCTCTGCCCTTTTTTCAAACACTTTAATTAAATAAAGTAGGCTGTTTAATAATTTCTCTGTTAATTTTATTGAAGCGATTTTTAGAGCTGAAGGGTTGACGTCGTTAGTTGACTGGCTAGCATTGACGTTATCATTTGGATGAGTTCCTGATAAAATAGCAATAACTTCATTAACGTTCATGTTGACCGAAGTTCCGGCGCCACCGTGCAGGCCTTTGATAATAAACTGATCGTTATACTTTCCTTTTAAAATCTCATCGCAGGCAACAATAATTTTTTTAACTTTGTCTTCATTGATTTTTCCGGCTTTAAAATTAGCCATCGCCGCGGCTTTTTTAATCATAACTATCGC
>PFOE01000103.1 GCA_002792355.1 Candidatus Roizmanbacteria bacterium CG_4_10_14_0_2_um_filter_36_35
ATGCTAATTTGGTCGTAAGATACGCCTCGGTCCATCAATTCGCGCAAAAAACCAGGAATTTCTTTTTCTTTAAGGTCAACAACGATATTTCTTCCTTCCAATTTGTAAACTACTTCTTTATTTTGACAGATCTCAATTGTTCTTTTTAAACCATCCGGAACGTTAAGTTCAACATGACAAATTTCAATTGTCTTTGCCAAATTTTCCGGGGTATTGTCAGCGATTATTCTGCCGTGATTTATGAAAACCACTCGGTCACAAACGTCTTCTACTTCAGCCATGTTGTGAGACGTCCAGATAATGGAAATGTTAAATTTGTTTCTTTCCTTGATTAAAAACTTTCTTATATAGTCGGCCGTTTCCGGATCCAAGGACGCCGTCGGTTCATCAAGCAATAAAATTTTGGGATAGTTTATAAAAGCCTTGGCCAAATTGATTCTAGTTACTTCACCTGATGACAAATCTTTCATCTGTTCTTTAAACAGTCCCTTTAATCTAAAGGCCTCGATGATCTTTTTTATCCGTTGGCCTCTATTTTTTATCTCGTAAAGATAGGAAACAAACTTCAGGTTTTCCTCAACGGTCAGAAGCCACGGCAACTGGGTATAAGTCGAGGAAAAATTGACTTTTTCTAATATTTCCTCTTTATTATCTATTAAATTCTTGCCAAAATACTTGACCTCGCCTTGAGTTGGCGTCAAAACTCCTAAAAGCATCTGGATCGTCGTTGTCTTTCCTGCGCCGTTTGGACCCAATAAACCCAATATTTCACCTTCCTTCAAAGAAAAGGAAATATTATTTACCGCAGTGAACTTACCAAACCTTTTGGTCAAGTTTTTGACTGTAAGAATATCCATAAAGACTATTATATCAATATTTCTACTCACCCATCAATAAAAAAATAGGGAAGTGAAGTTGTTTTAATTGTCAAAATAACCCAAACCACCTAAAACAGGGTCGGGGAGACCCCCAAAAACCTTGGAAAATCGACCAAGGAGCAAAGAGAGAATAATAGGTAATAATTAATGATTAATTAACTTTTAATAAATAATAATTAATGAATAATTTTTATATTTGGACTGTCACAATAATATCACTCTCCTCTTCTGTCACCCATGGCTAACATCGTAAAAGATATAATTTACGACGTTATACATCCTTATTTCTCTTCCTTTATATTCCTCTAAATTCCTTTATTGGTCTTTTCGCGATTTTTATGTAAATAAATCTTAGAGAACAAAGATACCGGTCCTCTCTGATTCCTTCTTATTAACTCGTTAACCTGTTAACTCTTTAACTGAATAATTGTCACTTCATTAATAAAGACAACCTCTTCTCTTACCTTTTAACGATGTCTCTTAATTTTTAGAGCGTATTTTTGCTCTAAACCCTAACTTTTGAGGCTAAAAATATAGTAAATGGTAATAGCGCTTATAAGAGAAATGGACACTAAGCTGATTTAGAGTGTATTATCAATCCAAACATAAAAAATCGAGGCTATTTTCAAAAAACTATCCACAAATGCCTATATACTACTTGGAGTATAGTGGCGGTCTGAAATATTAAATTAGCCTTAAAACAATGACTCTTATTAATTAGTTTTACTATGAACTGAATTTATTCTAGTTCACATAGCCTATAGTTTTTTAACGTTCGTGGTAAATACTTACTATAGGATATATTTATTCACGTCCGTAAGAAGTACCACTTCCCTATTCTCTATCTTCCTATATCTATTTTTTAAAAGCTCGATACCGAAATTTTTTATCACAGTGGGGCCCCTGCCCCAAAAGTGAAAAAAATTTGGTATCTTCGCTTTTTGAAAGACGAGGTAAGCGTAATTTTTTCACTTTCGAGGGGACCACGAAGTGGTGAGACTCTCGTGTGATAAAAATTACCTTACCGAGTCTTTCTCACCAGGAAATCGACAATAATGTAATTACCAAAACAAAGGCCCAAACAAACACATACTCGCGAATCGTTTCTTTAAAAAGCTTCTGATCGATAAAGTTATAGATAATTCCTCCCAGACTATAAAATGATGCGGTTAGAAACAAGGCGGCAATAGTTCCTCTTAAGGGAAAAAAACTTATCAATATAGACAGCTCTGTCAATAAGATTGACATAAACAAGGCATAATCGACTATCTCCTTTTCTAAGCGTTTATCGAGCTTTATCGACCAGAAAAGATGAAGGCTAAGTAAAAATCCTGCTCCCCCAGCAATCAACATGTTTATCAAAAAAATTCCCTTAAAAGAAAATAGAATATTAAAAACGATAAAAGCTAAGAAAGCCTGGTAGAAAAAATTGATGGAAAAAGCCGCCCTATAAAGCTGCAGGTTCTTCTCTACCCCAACGTTGAAAATGTTGGCGCAAAGCAAAACAGCGTATAAAGAAATACTATAAACAACGGTGTATGGAATTCGAGTCAGCCACCTACCAGGAAACAAGAAATAAAATAAATAGAAGAAGATTGTTAAGGAAACCGGCATAAAAAAAAGGCCAAACCAAGCCATCTTTTCTATTCCTTCAAGAAGAGCAAAATAAGTCAGCAAAAAACTGGCGATTAAAAGAACCGGAACAAAGATTAAGGCTTTATCAAAATAAAAAAAGGTGGAAAAAACAACCAAAAACGTCAAAATAAAAACCGAGATCAAGAGTCTGATCCTTTTTTCAATCTTGACTGCCTTCTTCTCAAAGATTTGTAAATACTTTTTGAATGTCATCTGAGGCTTCTAATAAATCTATTAATTCTGAAATCTTTTTTATTTTTTCGTCGTCTGTAAATGGCATTATTGTTTGAGGCTTAAAATCAACCTCGGCTGATTCGTATCTGACGTCTTTAAGGAAATTTTTTATGTGTCCAAGATGCTCATAGGGAAAATAAAGATAATATCTATCTTCAGTTTCAATAATATCAAAAGCTTTTAATTGATCACTAATCATTAAGATTTTATCTTGGTCAACTTGGGATTCGTCAAAGACAATTAAGCCGCACTTTTGGAATTGATAAGAAACCGAGCCGGAATTACCCAATTTGCCTTGATGTTTCTCTAAAATATTCCTTATTTCTGATAGTGTCCTATTTTGGTTGTCAGTCGCCGCAAGAATAATTAAGGAAACTCCATATGGGCCAAAACCTTCATAGATGATTTCTTTTATCTGGTTTTTGTCTGGTCCGACGCCTTTCTCTATCGCCCGCTTTATATTTTCTTTAGGCATGTTAGAAGCGTGAGCCTTTTCTATTGCCAATCTTAATTTAACATTATTGTCAGGATCGGTGTTTCCTCCGCCTTCGACAACAGAAAGAGTAATGAGATGACTTAACTTTCCAAAAATATTTCCCCTTATCTTATCGTTGGCCTCCTTTTTTCTTTTTATATTAGACCATTTGGAATGACCAGACATAGTATGATTCTAATCTACTAATTGATCCTAATCAACGAATATTAGTAGATTAGCATTCATTCGTAGATTGGGATCATTTATATTATACCTTGACAAATTAATTATTTAAAATATACTTTATCTTCATTATGGATAAAAATCAACCGTTGGAAAAAGAGGCTATCGAAGCCGCGATTACTTCAGACTGGGAAAAAGCCATAAAATTAAACGAAAAAATAATTGCTAATGATAAAAAAAACGTCGACGCTTATCTACGGTTAGGATTTGCTTATTTACAAAAAAGCAATATAAAGAAAGCAAAAAATATTTACCGCAAAGTCCAAAAACTCCAACCAGGCAGTTTTCTTATTTCCGATAATTTGGAAAGAATAAAAATCCTTGAATCAAAAAAAATTTCCCACATCTCGCCTACTCAACTTAATCCTTATGTTTTTATTGATGTCCCAGGAAAAACTAAAGCCGTCACTTTAGTTAACTGCGGTCAAAAAGCAATTTTAGCTAAATTAGCTATTGGCCAGGAAGTTTTTCTTGTCCCAAAAAGAAGACGAATTGAAGTCAGATCGAAGGAAAAAGAATATATCGGATGTCTCCCTGATGACATTTCAAAAAGGTTGATTATTTTTATGAAGGCCGGCAGTGTCTTTAGAGCTTTTATAAAGGAAACCACTCTAAAGTCAACCAGCGCCTTTCTTAAGGAAGAAAAAAAGGGAAGAAAAGTCGCCAGATATGCTTCTTTCCCGATTAATTTTCAGGCCGGTCTGGGAAACATTCACTTCTCTGACAAAGAAGGTAAAGAAGATGACATTGAAGAAATCTCCGATAACGACCTCGACAAGTTGGCTGAGACTCTTAACGAAGAAAAAGAATACCTGGGCTACGAACCAGAAGATAAAGAAGAAGTAGAAGAATAATGTTTTACCTTGCCTTTAAGAAATAAAATCGTCCCCCTTATTTTCCTAGACATTAGTAAATGCTTGATCTCTTTAGGAATATCAAAATCGTTCATCGAACGAAAAGCTAAAATTAAAGAGATAATAAATATTCCTATAAACCAGATTAACATATTATTTTACCGCCCATTCCTTTTCCAAATTCCCTAACTTTAATATTATATCAGAAACAGTTGTCTCACCTATCCTTATTTTACAATTGAAATAACGAGCAATGTTCTGACTAATTAAACTTAGTTTCTTAGTAATTACCTGGCAGTTTTTATCGACTTCTTTTTCTTGGCTCAAATCAACCACCCTGATTCCCTCGCCGTCAATCATCTGGCTAAAAAGCAATGCGGTCGAATAGCTTCTTGTGTAGATAATTTGAACATTCTCCCCTATTTCTCTATAGGTCTTTTTGTAAAAATTACCTTGAAAATCCTTGTGAAACTGTTCTTGGTCAAATAGAGCCTTATCTAAAGAAATAATTTTGTAGTCAACGGGGTTTTTGTTAAAGAATTTGAAAAGTAAAAATAATCTATCAATCGTATTAGCATTCGATTTTCCCAGAAGAATTTCCCCGATTGCGGGAAAATTAGAATCATTAAAAACATTATAGTAGATTTCGGTTTTACGCGGAAAAAAATAAAGGTCAACTAAGGTGGAAGTTGCCCCAGAAAAAGTCTTTTTCAGTAGGTCGGGATTTCTTTCAAGAGCAACCAGCTTCCCTAAAGCTCCCACTCTATACTTACCATAGCCCCCGGGCACCAAGATTTCAATTTCGGCTGGAAATTTGATTAAGTAATTAACTTCTTTTTTCGAAAAAGAAAAGAGTTTGCTATTTTGTGAATAAAAAACTACATTGATTCGATCTTTTTCCTTTAGAAAAACTGAAGTTTTAAAATTAAGATATAAAAAATAAAAAATAAAAAATATCCCTATTGTCATCCCGACCAAGCGAACGAAGTGAGCGCGTGGAGGGATCTTTTTAAGATTCCTCGACTTCGCTCGGAATGACACATTTTTTATTTTTTCATTTTTCATTTTTATTCATGCTATTCCATGCTCTATCTTCAACCTTCTTATTTTATTGATAATATCAGCCTTGTCCAATTTATGCCAAAGATAGATTTTTTTGATAATCGATAGCGAGGCTTCAAATTCAGGCTGAATTACTAAATTCACTCCTAAATCCTTCATTCGCGTTTGGTCTGATTCACGATGGACACGGCTGATGATATAAATATCTTTATTGAGTTTTTTCGCGTTTAAAACAATTCCTTCCTGGGTATATCTTTCTGGCAAAGCTAAAATTAAGATAATCGCCTCATCGACCTGGGCATAATCTAAGATTTCAATATCCGAAGGGTCGCCATAAATTATATTGACTCCTGCTTTTTTTGCTTTTTCAACAATATAGAGGTTGTAATCGATAGCAACATAGGGAATATTAGCCATCATAAGAGAACGGCCGATATAACTACCGATTCTTCCGTATCCGCAAATTACGACGTGATTTTTTATCTGAAGTTCATCTATAGGCGATTGGTTGGTGTCAAGTCTGTAAGTAATAAAATTTTCCAAGAACGGCAGATATTTTTTTGTAAAAAGACGAATGTTCTTATAAATCTTATCTTTGTTCTTTATTAGTATCGGAGTAATAATTAGGGTAATAAGAACACTGGTGATTATGAAAAGATAGTCGGACGTGGAAACTAATTTATTGGCTAGAGCGGTCGACATCAAAATAAAGGCGTCTTCATCAATCTGGAAAAGATATAGAGACAGGTTAAAACTGGTGCGAGAATGAAATCTAAGAAAGAGGAAAATGATTAAGATAATAATGGCTTTGATTAAAATTACAAACAATGTAAACATAATAATCTGGGGTAAAAGACCAGTAACGGCTCCCAATTTAATATTGGTGCCGATATAGACAAAGAAAATCACTGCCAAAAGATCTCGCAAAGGCCTCACCTCGGTAAAAATATGATGGTGCTCTATTGTTTGAGCAAGAAGAATTCCGGCAATGAAAACGCCGATTAGAGTCGGTATCTTAAGAAATAAAGATAAAGCAGTAACGAAAAAAATAAAAACTATGATAAAAAGATTAAACAGTTCTCTCGAAGCCCGCGCCACTCGATTAAAAACGTAAGGAATGATTTTTTGGCCGAGGTAAAACAGACAAAAAATGATTAGACTTGATTTAACGATACTAAGAACAATCTCGCCGATTATCTTCAAAGTAGCTGTTTCTCCTGTGGTAATCGAAGAAAAAATTATCAAAAATGGAATAAAAGCAATGTCTTGGAAAAGAAGAATTCCCATTGCCACTTCTCCGATAAAAGACGACTCCTCTCCCCTGTCCTGAATAATTTTGGCCACGATCGTGGTTGAGGAAGATGATAAGGCAATACCGATTAAAAATGAGGTAAGAAGCGGAAAATGAAAAACAAGAGATATCAAAAAAACAAAAATAATAGAAAGAATAATCTGAAAAGAACCGGCAACCAGGATAATTTTTTTTAAAGATAAAATTCTTGAGAAATGGGTTTCTAAACCCAAAGTGAAAAGAAGAAAAAGAATACCAAAATAGGCAAAATTCTTGATTGCTTCTTGAGCCGGGATGTTGCTAACAATGTTTCCAAATACCAATCCTCCGATTGTATAACCGATCAAAGGCGGTAGTTTGATTTTTTTAAAAAGAGCGGCAAAAAGGAAAGGAAGGATCAAGAAAATCAGAAAATCAAAAACTAAAGATAAAGGAATCTCACCCATAATAATTCAGTATAAGGATAATTCCCCTTTTTCTCAACCCAAAACTACCATTCCATCCTTATCTAACCGACTCGTTCGGTATTCGGGTGGTTTAGTTTACCAGAATAATCCGAAAATACTGTTTTGTAGCGTATAGTCCGTTGACAAAGAAAGATTAAAGTGCAAAGATCAAATATCAAAGACAAGTTAAAAACTTAAAAACATTATTATGGAAGTAAAATACAGAGCTTTTTATTTATCAATTAAAGTTATTAACTTTATTGATTTTTTAAGTAATAAACAATCAATAAGGATTATCTGTGATCAATTAATAAGAAGCATTACTTCAATAGGAGCAAATATAGTTGAAGCAAAATCTTCTTCCTCTAAAAGAGAATTCCTAAATTATTTTCAAATTGCTCTAAAGTCAGCAAATGAAGCTAAATACTGGTTAGCCTTACTTGATAAACTATTATCTGAAAAATCTAAAGAAATAAATGAATTTATTAAAGAAACTAATGAAATCTCAAAAATAATTGGTTCTAGCATATTAACCATGAAGGGCAAAAGAAGTCTTTAATCTTTACACTTGGTTTTGATCTTTGAGATTTGAGGTTTGAGATTACTTTCTCAACTTCTTCTCGCAGTCAATATCGTAGGCGGCTTCTGGAATAAGACGAAGACGGGCTTGAGGAATGGGTTTTTTACAGCGTTCACAAATACCATATTGATGTTCGATTATTTTTCTTAAAGCAACGTCAATCTCTTTTACTCTTCTTTCGAGGTCTTTGACTTCGGCTTCAATTGTATCATGGCCAACCTGTTCGCGGACATCGGTGTCTATGGCTGCGTTGTCTGAAGCATGCTCTGGATCAGAAAAAGGATCGTCTTTCTTTAATTCTTCTATCTGCTTGAGGCTTTTAACTTTTTCCTTCACTAGTTTTTCTTTCTGATCCGAAATTAATTTTTTTGGAAATTTCTTGTCCATATTTTTTAATAAAACCTAAAATGCCGCTTCTGAAATAATAAACAAAATAAACGCTAATTGTCAACAACAGGGTGGTTGCTACTACCCTGTTAAGGCTATAACCAAAAAAGTATAGATGATTAACTTTAAGTTTGTCAAATAGAAAATAAACTAGGGAAAAATACCATAAAGAAAGATAAAACAGAAAGCCGGAAAAATATTTTTCCTTTCGTATTTCAAGAAGAATTTTTTGAGCCAATATAGCAATAACAATAAAAAGAAGTGCTTCGTAAAAAGGAGTCAGATGACGAAATCCGTCAAAACCGAAATATTTAGTTTTTAAAAAAAATCTTGTCGTTGTTCCTACTTCGCTTCCAGAAAAAAAACTACCGAGTTTTCCAAATACCAAAGCGATAAAAAAAGGGGTAATAAAATAATCTATTATTTCCAAAAAATTAATTTTTTTAGCGTTGAAAAAAATAAATAGAGTCCCAAAGGTTCCAAGCAAAGCTCCATAAATAGACACACCAGGATAGCCATTGATAAGAATGAATTTAATCAGACTGAAACCAAAGTCTTTGAAATTCAGGAGAACATAGACTAGCCGGCCAAAAAACAACCCTCCCAAAAGACTCAAAAATAAACCATCGAAAATTTCTTCTTCTTTATGGGAA
>PFOE01000069.1 GCA_002792355.1 Candidatus Roizmanbacteria bacterium CG_4_10_14_0_2_um_filter_36_35
GCAATCAAATTTGGAAATAAAAAAGAAATTTTAGAAAACTTACATAATGATTTTGAGCCTTTGGCAGTTAAATGCTGCCCAAAGATTACTAGTATTAAAAGTGATTTAATAAATAATGACGCACTAGATACTTTATTGGCCGGTTCAGGTTTTTCAATTGTAGGCTTTTTCGATTCAAAAAATGAAGCCGTCAATGCCTTTAATAATTTAAAAGTTAAATATAAGAATATTTTTTATGCCAGCACAAAATAAATTTTATAAAAGAACAGAAACAAGACCGGTGAAAATAGGAAAATTAATTATTGGAAATGGAAATCCGATCAGGATTCAATCAATGACTCAAACTAAAACAAAAGATATTGAGGCGACAGTCAAACAAATAAACGAACTGGAGAAAGCTGGATGTGAAATTATTCGGGTGACCGCTCCGGACATTGAATCGGCAAAAGCCTTGGGAGAAATAAAAAAACAGATTAATATTCCGCTGGTAGTCGATATCCATTTTCAATATTTAATTGCTTTGGAGGCGATTAAACAAGGAGTTGATAAAGTGAGGATTAATCCGGGAAATATCGGCAGTAAAGAAAAAGTTGAGGCAGTTATCAAAGCCTGTCAAGAAAAAAATATTCCGATCAGAATAGGGATTAATATGGGATCTTTAGAGAAAGATTTATTTGTCCAGTATGGAAAATTTGGAGTAGCAAGAGTAATGATGGAATCAGCTACAAGACATATAAAGATTCTTGAAGATTTAAATTTTTTTGATATAGTCGTTTCTTTAAAAGGATCAAACGTAATGGTTACCCGCGAAGCTCACTCAATGTTCGCTCACCGCTTTAATTATCCTTTGCATGTTGGAATTACCGAGGCCGGTCCGTCTCTGGCAGGCATTGTAAAAAGTTCAGTCGGTATAGGTTCAATTCTAGCGGAGGGAATAGGTGACACGATAAGAGTATCAACTACCAGTGATCCAAAAGAGCAGGTAAAAATTGGCTGGGAAATACTAAAATCTTTGGGATTGCGTCAAAAAGGAGTGGAAATAATTTCCTGCCCAACCTGTGGCCGAACTGAAATCGATTTAATTGGTTTGGCAAAAAAAGTTGAAAAAATATTAGCAAATGTTGATGCCCCAATAAAAGTTGCTGTGATGGGCTGTGTTGTCAACGGTCCAGGAGAGGCAAGTTTTGCTGATATTGGTATTTGCGGCGGGAAAAATCAGGCAGTTGTTTTTAAAAAAGGAAAAATAGTCAAAGTTGTCCAGGAAAAAGACGTATTACCAATATTTATTGAAGAGATAAAAAAGGTTTTGATAGAAAAAGGTTATTCTGATAAGATTTAATATGAATAAAAAAAATTATCTTCCTAACCATATAGCGATTATTCCAGACGGTAATCGCCGCTGGGCCAAGGAAAAAAGACAACAAGCTTTTGAAGGACATCGATATGCCGCCCAGACGACTCTTCCAAATTTGGTTGATGAATTCATCAGACTAGGCATAAAATATTTTTCTTTTTGGGCACTATCAACTGAAAATTTAACTACCCGGAGTAAGATAGAATTAAATAATCTATTTAGTTTGATGAGATATTTTTTAAAAAGTAAATACAAAGAATTTAAAGAAAAGAAAATAAGAATTAAAGTAATCGGAGATTTAAACAAACTGCCGGAAGACCTTCAAAGAGAAATTCCAAAGATTTCAAAAGAATCATTAGATAATGAAAAATTGACTATAATTTTGGGATTAAATTATGGAGGAAGAGACGAGATAATTAGGGCAATAAAAAAAATTCCCTCCTTCGCTGAAGCTTCGGCGGGCAAGCAAAATTCAAAAATAACTAAAGAAAGTTTTTCAGAATATTTGGATACTTCAGGCATTCCTGACCCGGATTTGATTATCAGAACCGGCGGTGAAAAAAGACTTTCCGGTTTTATGCTTTGGCAGAGCGAATACAGCGAACTTTATTTTTCTAATCTTTATTTTCCCGACTTTACCGCAGAAGAATTAAAAAAAGCTGTTAAAAATTATGGAGAACGTCAAAGACGATTTGGCAAATGAATTTACTTCTGAATTTTAAAAAACAATTTGATAAGGAAATAAACATCTATCTAGATAAAAAAATCAAATTAACCGAAAAAATAGATGAAAAAGGAAAAGATTTATTTGAAGTAATAAAAGAGTTTATAAATAATGGCGGCAAGCGATTGCGGCCGGCAATTTTTTATTATGCTTTTTCAAGTTATTCTTCTCAAAATTTAACAGCGGTTTTAAAACTTTCTTTCATCTTTGAACTGTTTCATAGTTTTGCTTTGATCCATGATGACATTATTGATAAGAGCGATTTAAGAAGAGGAAAACCGACTGTTCATAAAAAATATAGTCTATCGACGGCAATTTTAGCTGGTGACTTGGCACTGATGCTGGCTGATGAAATATTTTCTCAGGAAATAAACAAACTCGAGGTAACTGATTTATTTAATGAATTAAAACAAGAACTTTTAATAGGAGAATATTTAGATACGGCAAAAATAGATGATATTAATAAAATTATGGAACTTAAGACCGCCAGATATTCTTTTATTAAACCAGCGATAATTGCCTTGAATCTGGTTAACATTGATAAAAAAGATGTGAAAAAATGGGAAGAAATCTTAAAGGAAACAGGTATTTTATTTCAAATAAAAGATGATTTGGAAGGAACCTTCGCTGATGAAAAAACCCTTGAGAAACCAACCGATTCAGATATCAAAGAGAGGAAAAGTACCTTAATTATTGAAAAATTCCTGAAGAAATCGAATAATAAGGAAAAAGAACATTTTTACTCTTTTTTTGGCAAACAAAATTTCAAAAAAGAAGAATTGATTTGGTATAAGAAAACGTTGGTTAGATATAAAATATATGATGAAATAAAAGAAGAAATAATTAATGGATCAAATAAAATAAAGAACAAACTCAATCGTCATTTTCCAAATAAAAAATTAACTGAGTTAATGAAAGAAATTATAATCTACTTCCAATCAACTACATAATATTTTTTGCCTTGTAAGTTTTTTGGTAAATATTCCTGGATAACTTTTTTTCCTGTTTGTTTTTCAACCAGCCAGGGATAGCGGACATGCCCTTGGCCGTAACCTAAAGATTTCATCACTTTATTTGATGCATTGCGAAGATGAAGTGGAATAGGATCAAGATTTTCTTCATCAATATCTGATAAAGCTTGTTGAATGCCAGAAGTTGACGCAATTGATTTCTTAGCAGTTGCTAAATAAGTGGCGGTCTGAGCCAAAATTAATGATGCTTCGGGCCAGCCAATCATGTGACAGGCCTGCATGGCCGATGTGGCTAAAACCAAGGCGGTTGGCTGAACATTACCAATATCTTCAGAGGCAAAAATAACCATCCGGCGGGCAATAAAGATCGGGTCTTCGCCGGCCTTGATCATTCGGGCTAGATAGTGCAATGTCGCATCAGGATCGCTGCCTCGCATCGATTTTATGAAAGCGGAAATCGTGTCATAATGCCAGTCACCCTTTTTGTCGTAATAAATGGCTTTTCGCTGGACCGCTTCCTCAGACACCCTTAGGGTGACTTTTTTAGAAAGTGAAGTTGCCAGCTCAACCGCATTAATGGCCGTCCGGCCGTCACCATTAGCGTTTTTAATGATGTGTTCGACAGCTGATTTTTCAAAAGTATGTTTTGGGTAAAATTTGATTGCCCGTTTTGTTATTATTTCAATTTCTTTCTCAGTCAGTGCGTTTAAAACATAAATTTGACTGCGGGAAACTAGGGGAGCGATGACTTCAAAGCCAGGATTCTCGGTCGTTGCTCCAATCAAAGTAATAGTTCCGTCTTCAACATAAGGAAGAAATGCATCTTGCTGGGCTTTGTTGAAGCGGTGGATTTCATCGACAAATAGGATAGTAGTTTTCTGGAAAAGACCGTAATCTTTTTTTGCTTGAGCGATAATTTTTCTAACCTCGGGTACTCCGCCGCCAGCTACGGTTGAAAAGGAAACAAAGTTAGCCTCGATATATCGAGCAATAATTCTGGCAAGGGTGGTTTTCCCGGTGCCCGGCGGACCCCAGAGAACCATGGAAATGACTTTTTTATTTTCAATCATCCGCCTAATTGGTTTTCCTTTTCCAACCAGATGCTCCTGACCGACAAAATCATCAAGTGATTGTGGTCGCATTCTTTCGGCAAGCGGGACTTGATTGCCTATTGACATATTTTTTTATGTATATGTTATAATTTAATCACTAAACATGGAGGGTATTCTAAACGAGTCCCCTCCGTTTTTTATGGTTTAAATTTTATTAACTCTCTAAGATAATTAAAATCCCTGAAATTTTTTCCAGCTAACTGACGAATGTCTCGGGCTGTTCTTTCTCCACGAGCTAGAATCGTTACTTTTTTACCTATGTTCATTAGATACTTTAGAACAATAGCAAAATCACCGTCGCCGGAAAGAATTAGAACTTCTGAATATTCATTAATATAACGCATTAAATCAAAAGTCATATCAACGTCGCAGTTGGCCTTTTTGGAAATTCTACCATCTGGTTCGTGAAAGATTTTAACAGGTTTAAGCTTTAACAAATAGCCAAATTCGGCTAATTTTAAGTAGAATTTGATTCGTTGAATAGGTTTTTTATCAATAGGTTTCTTTCCATTAAGGTAACTTATTAGTTTATTTAGATTAATTAGTTGTTTGTCTAAAATTGAATAGGGGAATCCGTTAAGTTCGACTCCGCCATAATAAAATACTTTTTTGAGAAGATATTTTCTTTTGATGTATTTAATCAGTTTCTTGTAGTCAATTTTCCAACCCAGACTTTTCTCTCCACCGTAAAAAAGATTAGAAGCATCAATGAAAGCATACGCAGGCTTTTTCATATGTAAACAATTGTTCACCATTTATGATAAAAGATAAATTTTAGAAAATCAAGAGGAAATAATTGATATAATTTTCTCATGTTAAAAATAAAATTTATTTACTTTGACATCGGTGGCGTGTTGAACGATTGGTCAGATGCCTTCAAAACAGTAACTAATAAATTTAATATTCCGTTTAAAGATTTTTTAAATCATTGGCGCGAAAACGATGATGATATAACTCGTGGTAAAATCACCCCTAAAGAGTTCTGGAGTAAGGCGATTAAAAAATTTGATCTAAAAAATGCCAATAATTTTGATTTCTTAAGAAGTTGGGTTGGTGATTATAAACAAAGGATTGAAGTTCATCAATTAATTAATCGATTGATTGATCAATATAAAATAGGAATAATTTCGAATCTTTATAAAGACATGTTTCCAATACTTATTGAAACAAAAATAGTTCCTAATATTAATTATTCAGCGATTATTCTTTCATGTGATGTCGGTTTGAAAAAACCTGAAAAAGAAATTTATGAAATTGGCACTAAAAAAACCAGAGTTAAACCAGAAGAAATACTTTTGATCGATGATAGATTAGATTTTATCGAAGGAGCAAAAGTGGTTGGTTGGAAAACATTTTGGTTTAATGAAAAGAATGTAACGGATTCTGTTGATAAACTTCAAAAATTATTACTTTAATTAATTAAAGTAATCCAATGAGTCTAGATTCCCTAAGCGTAACTGCTTTTAATATTATAAAAGAAAAAGAGCAAGGGTAGGTTGCAAAATAAAATACACAGTAGTATTCTATAGCTAATGAAAAATAAATTCGGAAAAATATTGCTTCTTAATTTAAAAGAAACTTTAGATTCTTCTTTCTTACAACGACTAAATAAAATTGCAGAAAAAATAGTGTTTCTTCCTAAGGATAGCGAAAATATTTATAAAGAATTAAAAGATACCGATTGTCTTTTGGTAAACCAAGGAATGACTGTTGATAAAAAAATGATGGATACCGCGCGTAATTTTAAATACGTCGGCATATGCGCTACTGGTTATGGTCGGATCGACACTCAATATGCGTCCTCAAAAGGAATAACCGTCTGTAACGTTCCCGCTTATGCGACTGAATCTGTGGCGGAATTTGTTTTTGCTATGTTGTTGGAACATTTGAGAGAAATTGAAAGAGCTAAAAAGCAAGTGGCGAAGAGTATTTATTCGGAAGCGGATTTTACAGGCACGCAAATAAAAGACAAATTATTTGGCGTGATTGGTTTAGGTCGAATTGGGCAAAGAGTAGCAGAAATTGCTCAGAAAGGATTCGAAGCAAAAACAATTTATTGGTCTCGTCAGAAAAAAAACGGAATGGGGGGAGCTACATATAAACCTTTAGAAAAAGTTATAAAAGAGTCAGATATTATTTCGCTTCATTTAAGTTTAAACAACCAGACTGAAAAAATAATTAATAAAAAATTAATAAATTCCATAAAACCAGGAGCGATTGTTGTCAATACGGCGCCGATGGAACTTATTGATTTGGAAGCTCTTGAATCGAGATTGAAAAAAAAAGATATTACTTTCATCTTAGACCATTCCGATGAAATGACTTTAGAAGATATCAAAAGATTAAAGGAATTTAAAAACTGTGTCATTTATCCACCAATAGGATTTACTACTCTAGAGGCAACTGAGCTGAAAAAAGAAATTTTTGTCAGCAATGTGGAAAACTTTATTAAAGGTAAAGTAATAAACAAAGTAAATTGATAATAAAATAATCATAAATACAAGACAGAACAGAACCTTATATTTCTCGTGTTCGGCCAGATGAACGACATAATATATTTACTGAAGATATTGATTATAGAAAAACTGAAAAAAAATCGATCTGGGGAAAGGGATACGAAAAAACTTTAGAGCTTTTCAAACTGGATCCTATCAAAGGAGGCAGATGGCTTAATTTAGCTGCTGGAGACGGACGTTATAATAATCAACTTTTAAAATATGCTGATTCCGTTGTGGCCAGCGACATTGATGCTGAGGCTCTTTCTAAATTACAAAGACATACTCCAAAAAAATATAGAGACAAATTGACTACAGTCGCCTTTAATTTAAATGGTGATTTTCCGTTAAAAGATGGTAGTTTTAATGGAATTTTTTGCACCGGTATATTACATCTTTTTTCTAGACCAGTTTTAGAAAAAATTTCAAAAGAGATGCTAAGAATTCTTAAACCAGGAGGAAGACTAATTCTCGAATTTCCTACTGAAATAAAAAGAATTGGAAGAGATGGCTCTTTAATTACTTTTGGTGATGAGCCGAATTATTCTATAGCTGATGCCAGATCTTACCTTCAGGAACTAGTTGGAAGTTCTTCTACACAAGGAATAATAGAAGAAGTAGTTGAAGATTTTCCCAATGCAAATCCACCGTTTACGTTTCATAGTAAGATTATTCTTTTAGAATGTTTTAAAACTACGGGAAATGAAGATAAAGATAGATTAATTGTAACATCTATGGGGAAAAGAACGCAAGTTCTTACTTAAAATAATTTTTTATTATTCTTACCATCTCTTCTTGTTCAATAAACATCCAAGCATGAGTTTTATCAATAATCTCAATTTCGAGGTTTTTTATCTTAGAATTAATATTAGCAATTTCCAAAGGGATAAATTCGTCTTTCTTCGCAAAAATTAGCTTACTGGTAACCTTCATTTTCAAAGTCGGTTTTTCATAGTTTTTGATAGCAATTAATCCTTCTAATAAATACTGTTTTGGATGATGACAAAAGTAGTAAATAGAATCGATAAACCACATTAAATTTGCTTTAAAACCTTTTATAGAAAATAGATTATTAAATATGAGTCTAATATAACCAGAAATAAGTTTAAGTAGTTTATATTTCATTTTTATAATTGTTGCAGAAGTACTTATCAATAGTAATTTATTAACCGTCTCTGGGAATTTATTAGAAAATTCTGTCGCAAGAATTCCACTGAGAGAAACTCCCAAAAGGTAAGTTTTAGATATTTTTAATTTGTCGACGAAAGCTTTTAATAAAATAACATAATCTTTAATTTCATAAGCGGGTTTTTGAAATATTGACTTACCTTTATATATATCAGGAATTATGACAGTAAAATATTTTGAAAGCTCTTTTCCAATTTCTTGATAAGATTTGCTTGTTAACCAAAGTGAGGGAAGAATAATAAGGCGTTCTCCGTAGCCTTCAGCTAGATAATGAATATTATGGTCTTTTACTTTTAAAAACTGGCTTTTCATAAACAAACGCAATTTACTACATTATATTAATATAGGGTCTAGGATACTTTAGAGGGGTTTTTCTCTAAAGTTTTCTAGTAATAATTTGTAAATATTTTTTCTGTTGTTCCATCTAA
>PFOE01000073.1 GCA_002792355.1 Candidatus Roizmanbacteria bacterium CG_4_10_14_0_2_um_filter_36_35
AGCAAAGCGCGTTGTTTTTTCATATACCCCTCCTTGTCATTCCGAGGGAGCGAAGCGACCGAGGAATCTCTTTAGACTTGGTTCTATTGGTAATAGGATCCTTCGGCTCGCTTAAAAACGCTCGCTCAGGATGGACGACTATTTAAGGTACATGTCGTCCACTTCTCTTTCATAATTTTTAAATTCAATTTTTGGAAACCAGTATTCTATTTCACGTTCAGCTTCGCTAATGGATCCAGAAGCATGGACAAAGGTTTTTACCACTCGATCAAGTGATGAGGAAAGAGTAGAGGAGTCAAACGAATAATCCGAGTGCAGTGTTCCAGTTTGAGCCAGTAAAGGGATAGTATGACCCCTTAGTTTTCTGGCGATTTGGATCGCGTCTGGCCCCTGCCAGACCATAACGACTATGGGCCCTTCAGACCAATACTTGATCAATCTTTCGTAAACAAAAGCCCCAAGCTTGGTTGGATCATCAGTGCCCATTTTTTCTTTGACATTGGCGCCTGACTGTTTAAAAGAAGAGAGAGTTTTTTCGCCCATCTCTTTAATCCACTCAGGCGTTCCCGGATAGTGATTTTTAATAACGTCTTTTGAAGGCTTAAACATTTTAGCTGTCATTAACTTTAGGCCAACTTTTTCGAAAGAATCGATGATTGTGCCGACCAAACCGCGTTTAACAGCATCGGGTTTGATGATAATGAGAGTTTTTTCTACTAAGTTATTCATATGATTTATTTGTCATTTCGAAGGAGCGTTAGCGACTGAGAAATCTAGCGAAGCGTTACGACCTTCTGTCTAGATCTCTCACTTCGTTCGAGATGACATTAAAACATTATAAATGTTATTTGTCACTTCATCAACAGATTTATTTCCATCAATCTCCACCCACTTCGTCCAAACTTGCTGATAGACCAACATTTGATATTGTTTATGGGTCTTTTTTATAAAATCAAAGTCTTTTTCCCTCCGGTTTTTTTCTTTGTCTTCGCCCCCTTTACGTTTTATAGCCACTTCAGGATCAACATTAAGATAGTAAACGGCATCAGGAACTTCAATTTTGAAGTTTTTGGCATAATCCAGAGCCATTTGAAGAGGAATTCCTTCTAATGTTTGATAACATAAGGTAGTCGTGAAGTAGCGGTCGGCAATAACGATTTCACTTTTTCTTTTTTCAGCAATCATTTGCCTGTCCATGATAAATTGCATTGTGTAGAGAAGAAATTGCTGTTCAGCTGTCAAATCCTTGTTTTGATAAAGGAATTCTTTGATTAATTTTCCGACGTTTCGTTCATAATCGGGGTATTTGATCAACGTGGTAGGGAACAAAGATTTTTGTTCCCTACACATTTTAATCAGGTTTTTAGCCTGGGTTTCGCATCCTGCCCCGTCAATACCCTCAATAACGATGAACATGAAATCATTATAACAAATCTGATAAAATATAGTTAGCTCCCATAGTTCAATGGACAGAACTGGCGCGTCCTAAGCGTCTGATGGTGGTTCGATTCCGCCTGGGAGCACATTATGAATTTGACCCGTTCTACCGTGTCCGCCGAAGCCTTGGCGAAGGCGGAAGAGTAAGATGGGGGTTCAATTCCCTCTGGGGACACTTTTATGAAGAACGCAACTAGACTTTCTCGTAAACATCTAATTCGTCATCATATACACAAAGCGACTTCGAGCGAATACTTTAGAGTCTTAGTTTTAAGGACGATTGGTAATTTTTTACTTTTTTCCTCACTCTTTATGATTGGAAAAACTCTATATTCTCCCGTCCGTGAAGAAATTAAATATTTTATTAATAACAGGTTCCAGAAAAAATATATAGTTGCCGAAAAGATCGGCATCAAGATTCCCGAACCGGAAAAGAAAGGTCTCTTAGCCAAGGCTTTTAATTTCAAACAAATAGAAGTTTTAACCCCTGAAGACCCGGAGTTTAGCATTATTATTCCCAAAATCGGCGCCAACGCAAGAATTTTTGCCAACACCAATGCCGCCAATGAAAAAGAATATCTGGACGTTTTGGAAAAAGGTGTTGCCCATACTTTGGGGACGGCTTTTCCAGGAGAAGGCGGCCACATCTTCCTTTTTGCCCACTCGACCGACTATTTTTGGAATGTCGGCAACTATAACGCGGTTTTTTATCTTCTTAATAAGCTGGAAAAGAACGAGGAGGTCAATCTTTTTTATCAAGGGACTCGTTATGTCTATCGAGTAATAGGGAAAGAGATTGTTGATCCTTCGCAGGTCCAGTATTTGACTAGGAAAACCAATCGGGAGTTTCTGACGCTTCAGACCTGCTGGCCGCCGGGAACGACGCTAAAGAGACTTCTTGTGTTTGCCGTTCGCGTAGCTGAGTAAAAAAGCTTGATACCGAGATTTTTTGACGCAGGTGGGGCCCCTACCCCAAAAGCCTGCCTGCCGGTAGGCAAGGCGCAAAAAATTTGGTATCTGCGCTTTTTGAAAGACGAGGTAAGCGTAATTTTTTCACTTTCGAGGGGACCCCGCTGAGCGGGGTGAGGTTCTCGTGTGATAAAAATTACCTTACCGAGTCTTGCTTTCTTAACGAATGCCAACTAAATACAAATCAGGAAGCTTATTGGCTTCTGGATTAAGATTAGCCAGGATAATTATATTTCCATCAGAGGTGGTCGTAAAGAATTTGGCTCCAAACGGACCAGAATAAACCGCCTGGCGGTTATTATTATCATAGTCAACGATAGAGATTTTTTTAGCTTCTTCAATTACCAGATGTCTTGAGTCAAAATACCATTGAATCGACTGCGCGTTACTAATTTCGTAATTTTTGTCTTCTTTTTTGTCATAGACGTAAACTCCGTTTTTTTTAAGATTCCTGGTTTCTTGGGCTTGGTTGGTGGCGATGAGAGGTTGTTTGGTCATCGTCGGCAGATCGATATTAACTAAAGATTGATAAAGAACTTTAGTTTCATTAGGGGACAAAGCAATTGCTTTAAAAGAATCAGAGGCAATCTTGGCAAAGTCCGAAGGATAAGTTTCCAATATTTTCAAAAAATTCGCCTGTTTTTGTTTTTCCCAGGCATCAATTAAAGCCTGTTTTGACTGTTCGGATAAAGAAAGATCAAGTGCAGATTGATTTTCCTCTTCAAGGGAAAGAAGATAGGTATATTCCGAAGCAAACTCAAAAATGGCCTGTTTTAAATCCGGAGAAACAGAAACTAGGCCGGTTGAAAAATCAATCGTTTCCGGAAACAGTTCCTTTTTAACAATGGTTTTAAGAGGCGGGAAAAAAGATAATGGCCTTCGGCCAGCTTCAAAAAGATAGACACCCGTTTCTGTAAAGACAATGACTTTATCAGTATCTTCCAAAGGGATAGCTTTTATGACGCCAAGGTTAGTCAAAGGTGAAAGGGTAGAGTTTATAGGATACAAGACAGCCTCAATATTAATAACGAGCTCACCTTTAAGGTTGATAGACTTAGTCCAGCTTGTATAGCCTTCTTTTTTTATTTCAACTTGATAATTACCAGGAGAGAGGGTTAAATTGGCGTCGGTGACGCCTTTCAGAAGGCTATTGATATAGATTTTGGCGGTTTTTGGATAGGAAGTGATGGCAATGATTCCAGTTGAACTCAAAGACCGGTTTTGGAAATCAAAACGATAGCCGCGGGCATAGGCAATCACTAGACCTAATATCACTATAAATAGGAAAAAAAATATCAATCTAGATAAGAGTTTCATATTTAGACCATAATATTATACAATAATTAATATGTTCTTTCGTAAAAAAATAGGTATTGATCTTGGAACAGTCAACACTATTGTTTATGTTGAGAAAGAGGGAATTGTTTTAAATGAGCCAACTGTTGTTGCCTATTCTATCGAGGATAAAAAAATTTTGGCGGTTGGTAATGACGCCCGGGAGATGCTTGGGCGTACACCAGGCTCAATTATTGCCACTCGTCCGATGAAAGAAGGGGTGATCGCCGACTACACGACGACTTCGGCAATGATTACCTATTTTTTTAAAAAAGCCTTAAAGGGAAGTATTCTTTGGCCTGAAGTAATGATCTCGATTCCCGGAGGAGCTTCTCAGGTGGAAAAAAGGGCAGTAGTAGCAGCCTGTAAACAGGCTGGTGCCTCTAACGTTTACTTAATAGAAGAACCTTTGGCGGCCGCCATCGGAGCTAAAATCCCCATTTCTCAGGCCTCGGGTCATATGATTGTCAATTTGGGTGGTGGAACGACAGAAATAGCAGTTATTTCTTTAGGTCAGCTGGTGGTTTATAAAACTGTCAGAGTAGCGGGAACTAAGCTAGACGAGGCAATTATTCATCATCTGCGCAAAAATCACAATATTATTGTCGGTGAGAGAACCTCCGAGGACATTAAAATTAAGATCGGTAACGCCTTTATTGAAGAAAAGAAAGAACCAAAGAAAATGGAAATTAAAGGACGTGATTTTCAATCCGGTCTACCAAAAATATTCGAAGTGGACGAAGTCTCAATTAACGAAGCTATCACAAAGCCATTAAAGCTTATTCTTGAAGGTATAAAGGAAGTGCTTTCCCAGACGCCGCCTGAACTAGCGGCCGACATCGTTGATAAAGGAATTGTTTTGTCAGGTGGAACCTCATTGCTGACTAATGTTGATCGTTATATTACTTACTATACTGGTGTTTCTTCATTTGTTGTTGACGAACCTTTATTTTGTGTAATTAGAGGAGTTGGGATGGCGATTGAGAACTTAGATAGTTTTAAGGAGGCTATCCGATAGTAATTAAGGCAAAGTCAAAAGTCAAAAGTCAAAAGTCAAAATTACAACTAAAAAGTTAAAAGTAAACATAATATAGTATTATTTATTATTAATACTGTTGTTTTTAAGTAATATTAAACTTTAACTTGATATAATAATAAAAAGTTAACTTAATTTTTTTGAACAAAAACGGTTTAATATTTAATATTTAATACTTAACATTTTACTTATAGTAAATACCCAATAAATGAAAACAAATAAGCTTTTAGGTATAACCATTTCACCCGAGACCAAAACCAGTATCCTAGAGAAAATTATAAAATACATAAGATCTCCAAAGGGTTTTTTTCATATTGTTTCCCTTAACCCGGAAAATTTAGTGATTGCCCAAGAAAATAAAGAGTTTAAAAAGGTTCTTGAGACGGCCCAAATTAAGATAATCGACGGCATGGGGATTGTTCTGGCGGGCTGTTTACTTAATTTAAACCTGGAAAGACTAACAGGAGTTGATCTGATGAAAAATTTAATAATTTTGGCTTCTAGTATGCGCTTAAGAGTGCTTTTAATCGGAGGAAAAGCAAATTTAGCACTCGAGTTGGCTGATTGCTACCAAAGGGAATTTTTTGAAACTAAATTTAAAGGCATTGAAGGGATTAAAGATCTTAAAAATCCAACTGACAAAGAAGAAGAGGATACTCTTTCAATAGTGCGCCGTTATAAGCCACAATTAATATTTGTTGCTTTTGGCTCGCCGGACCAGGAACTATGGATAGAGCGTCATAAAAATGAATTTTCCGGATCTGTTGTGATGGGTGTTGGTGGAGCGTTCGATTATCTTTCTGAGAATATCAATCGTGCCCCTAAGTTTGTAAGAAAATTAGGACTAGAATGGTTATTTCGTTTGGTCAATCAACCTTGGCGCTGGAAAAGACAGTGCAGACTTCTTAAATTTATAGAACTAGTTTTTAAGGAAAAATGGACAAAAAATTAGCTTCGATTATCAAATATTTCGCTGTTTTTGAATACTTTCCCAGTTTTAAGGAGGTTTATACCTTTTTTCCAGAAAAAATCAGCAAAAAAAGGCTAAAAATTCTATATGAAGCTAAAAAATATACTGTAGGGGAGTATAGTAAAAAAATATCAAAAAAGAAACTTCAGAATTGGCGATTTAGAACGTACATAAAGTTTATTTCATTATTCCCCCAAATTAAACTAGTGGGTCTATCCGGATCAATTGCGATGATGAACGCAAGAATTGACGATGATATTGACTTATTTATTATTACTAAAAAAGACCATTTGTTTACCGCCCGCTTTTTAGCCACGATTATAGCTTTTATTATGGGTTTGAAAAGGCCGTTGGGGCTGAAAAAAGCCTCCGATAAAGTCTGTCTAAATCTTTTCTTTGAAGAAAGTAATCTAAAAGTGCCGAAGTTCAAACAAACCCTCTTCGTCGGCCACGAAGTGTTACAGATGAAGCCGATTATTAATAAAGATTACACTTACGAACGTTTTTTACAAGCTAATCAATGGGTATTTAGATTGTTTCCTAATGCACCCTTTCCTGTCATTTCGAGCGAAGCGACCGAGAAATCCCTGCCTGCCGGCAGGCAGGTAGCAAAGCGTAACAAATTAGGTGATTGGTTAGAAAATTTCCTAAAACAGCTTCAGCTTTATCTTATAAGAAAGCACCAAACAACTGAGATTATTACCGATACCCAGCTTTGGTTCCACCCGGTGGATTTTGGAAAGAAATTAAAGCTTTAAACTTCCTTTATGTAGCAAGTACCAAGACCAACAGCTTCGAGTTGATCCATGATGGTTTCAGCTCTTTTTACATCTATTTTCAATGTTTCAGACAGTTGTTTTGAAGACATCTCGTCATATTTGTCCATCGCCTCTACGGCTTTAGAAAATAAAGGGTCACGTTCAATCTTGACAGTTTTAGCTTCGGACACCCTTAGGGTGTCTGAGGCTGGTCTTTCCAGACTTTTTAATCGTCCATCAATATCATCTAATTTTTTCAAGATCATTTTTACTGAATCATCCATAATTTATTTATTATAGCAGATTAATGATTTCTGTTAAAATACTCAATTGCCTGGCTCATAACATCGAAAATGCCCCGGAAGTTACGCATCTTTCCTTGATATGAAGTTTCTCTAATCTCGATTTTCAACTGATTATTAGTAGCAAAATTAATCTCCTGCATGAATTTTTCTTTCCATCCAGGCATATTTTGGATGATCGGTCCATCTGAGGAAATTTGAAGATGATTTTTTTCCGGACAGCCTGTTTGCCAGAGAGCGATTAAATGATCGGCAACGATTTGCGCTGATCGGTTACGCAAAGCAGAAGCGATTTGGATTAACAATGATTTTTCCTGATCAGAAAAATCAGGGTGGGTTTGAAAGTTTTTTTTCACTTTTCTCCAGTCGCCGGTTTCTTCGGCAGACAGTATATTACTGGCGACAAAACTTTTTGGGAAAACAGTGTTTTTAACTGAAGTAAATAAATTATATTTATCCCTTAGCTCGTCAACCACAAGACCCAATGTTCTTCCTAAGTATTTACCTGAAACCTGATATTCATCTCTTAAAGTAACTTGATCAACTGGTTTTTCTTCTTCTTTGGCTATAATCTCTAATAATTTATCAGTAATAATAGGGATTGTTGGCGCAACTGCTGCTTGACCAGCTTCTGTATTAATGATTGTTATTCCAGGTTCTTGTTGACTTTCACCTAATTTACTTTTTTCAATAACCATCGACCAATTGTAACCTGAGGCGCAGACAACGCCAAAATCATCGTTTTGATTTTGTATTAAAGCGACGGTATCATTAGCAATAAAATATTTTCTTTCTCTTTTTAAAAATTTATTTAATTCTTCACCAAGATTTTTTCCTTTGCTTCCGCCGATATGCCATCCTTTAGGCATGTCATCGTTAACTATAGTTATATCGATACCGTCAGGAGTACTTTGACCGATTCCTGGGAAAGAAAAGATGCAAGCGAGAGGAAAATTGGGATTTTCTTTTATTAATTTCTCTAAACCATTTTTTAAAAGCATTTCAAAGAAATCGTCTAAAGAATTGTATTCAATAGGGATTTCTTTGGATTTTATTTTTCCAACAGGTTTTATAAGTCCATTTTTATCTATTTTGCCTACGCCCATTCTTAGGTTTGTACCTCCGATGTCGATGCCAATCGCCTTTTTTCCTACCAGTTCTGTAAACGGAGTTTCTGGAGGAGAGATATAAGAACGCAACAGCAAAGGACCAGGTCCTTCTGTGATAGGCGATTGTAATCCTCTTTTAGCTATTGTGGAGAAGTTATCAATCATTTGATTTCTTTCAGTAATAATTAATGGTCTTAGTTGAAGAATATTAGAGATATAGAATTCAGGAGAATAATTTGTCACTCTTTCGTTATTTATAAATATAGCTTATAGTATAGCAGATTTTATTGTCAGTTCAATCTTTATTATTAGGTAAAGGATGACAAATCAAATTATTACACCGTAAAGAAAAAATATGTTATAAATATATTAAGATGAAAAAAATGTTTTTCTTTTGTCATTAAAAATTTTAAAAACCAAAAAATAAGATGGAATTTATACCGACAAACAAACTTTTAGATCTGACGGGAAAAACTG
>PFOE01000042.1 GCA_002792355.1 Candidatus Roizmanbacteria bacterium CG_4_10_14_0_2_um_filter_36_35
CTCTCCACCGCCGCGGTGGAACATGTGGAACATGGAACAAGGCTAAAACGGATTGCTTTTTCTGGGATACGATAGATCGAGATTTGCTTCCTCTGAAGCTTGGCTGAAATCAAAACTTACTTTTTGTTTTATCGCTTCTAAATCTTTAAAAATCTTGTCATCAGTAGGTAGTTCGGAGATGCCGCTAACCGGTACGTCCTTATTATAAAAAGTCAAAACGATTTTCATTGCTCCTGTCGACTCCTGATTTAGTTCGATTTTATCCGAAGTGATCAATCTTCCACCGCCGAAATTATATTGATCTAAAAACTTCATAAACGAGATATTGTCACCGCTGCCAGTGACGCTTAACCTCAATTTATTAACTGTAGATTGGCCAATATCGACAGAGTAACCATATATAGAGAAGCCGGTTTTTTGCGATATGATCTCCAAAGAATAGATGATGGAAAAATAATCTTCGATATTGGGAATTAAACTGTTCAAAAGTTTGATATCTTCATCGAGTTTTTCTGTAGGAAGAATAGTTGTTTGAAAGAAATTGGTTCTTTTTTGCAATTGATCAACTTCATTAGTCAATGCTTTTATTTTTAATACTGAACTGGAAATTCTATTTAAGCCCACCAGAATTACGACGATAATCATCAAGAGAAGAAAAAAAATACTTATGATGTAAACAGCATTTTCTTTTATTAAGCGAAACAAATATGGTTTAATTTTCATTTTAGGGGTTTAAATTTTCCAGCAAAACTTAACTCGTAATTTTCTTTTTGATTTTCTGTAGCGCCAATAACAGAGAAACTTTTAAGAGAAATAGTCTCAAAATTTTTTAAGAAAGTTTCCGACTCAATAAACTTAAAAAAACTCATCAACTGGGGAAAATCAGTGAAAGCGATTGTAAAATCAACATCACGGCTTTTTGTAATTAAAAAAGTTTCAAGTTGAGCAGACTCACTGCTTTCTTGAATAGCTGAATTAAGAAAAGCATAGTAAGGAGAAGAGAAAGCATCGTCCTTTAAGTAGGAACTTAGATCTTGGTATTTTTTTCCTATATAACTGATTTTGACCTCGTCTACTTTTTTATCCTTTAAAATTTCAAGCAAAGTTCCTTTTTGCAGATTGAGTTTTTTTTCAAGGTCAGTTTTATTTTTTAAGATAAGAAATAAAATAAAAAATAGGCTGAAAAAAACAAAAACCAAAACGATTAAGGATATTTTTAAATATTCAAAATAAATTTGATACTTTTGATAATCCTCGCGATTGATAATAAGATTAATGTTTAATTTTTTCATCTTAGATTGCCACCGAGAGTGGAGACAAAAAGTGGTAATTCGTGAACAAAACTGTCGACTAACTGGCTTTTTTTTATAAAAAAGGAAGGGTCAAGGATAGAAGTAGGCAGAGATATCTGTTTTTCTATAAAATAAGTGAGAGACGGAAAGTAAGCTATATTATTAATAAAATATAGATTGTTCGGTTTTCTATCTCTAATAAATTTTTTTATTTCCGAT
>PFOE01000085.1:0-9843 GCA_002792355.1 Candidatus Roizmanbacteria bacterium CG_4_10_14_0_2_um_filter_36_35
TGACTCTGACCACGACTCAAACATCAAATAACCGCGGCCCCAACCAAAAGGATTATATGAATTTGGCCAGATAAAGCGGCCAAAAGTCGACTCTAAGCCCGCGATAGAAGGAAGCAAATAACAGTCTAAATCGTACGTAGTACAAGCTTCGATAAAACTCTTTTCATTTTCAACCATTGGTGAGTTATATCGGCTTAAAACGGATTTTATGGCTAATTCTTTCTTTTTTAAATTAATACTGTCCTGTTCTTCTTTATCAATTTTTATAGATAAGGAAAGCTCGGCGGAATTAGCCGCTTGCTTTTCAGCCATAACAGTTTCGCCCTTGAATAAAAATAAGCCTGTAATAATTAGTATTAAGGTAATTTTTTTCATAAAAAAAATCCTAAAGCTTTTAGAGAAACTCTGAAAAACCTTAGGATCTGAAAGTATTATAGCATATAACTATAGGTATGTCAATACATCTTACAATAAAGCCTATATTAAATTTTCAATTACCAATTTACAATTTTCATTGAATTTTCAATAAAACAATTTTCAAACGTTTGAGAAATTGAAAATTGAATCATTCATTGTAAATTGAAAATAGAAAATTGAAAATTTTACATGTATAATATTTTGCCATGAAAACCTTTTATAGCTACAGTTTTGGCTGTCGGGTAAACGAGGCTGAAAAGGAAGAGATTGACCGAAAAATGATCTTGAATGGCTTCAAATATGACCAAAAAAGGCCTGATTTTTTCATCATTAACAGCTGTGCTGTAACCAATAAGGCGGAAAGGGAGGTTAGACAGTTAATCTATCAGATAAAAAGAAGCTTACCTAAGGCTAAAATAGTTATTACCGGCTGTGCGGCCACCTATTGGCTGAAAAATAAGCTCTATCAATACCTTCCCGTAGATTTAATCGTCAATAATATCAATAAAGAATTTCTCGTCCAACTGTTCCACCGCGGCGGTGGAGGTATTATAGGTTTAAAAACTGATTTTAGCAAATTCTTAAAATCGGGAAGAATGATCATTAAAATCCAAGACGGCTGTCAGAGATTTTGTTCATTCTGTATTGTCCCTTATCTTCGCGGGTTGCCTAAGTCATATAAAATTGAGGAAATTATAGATAAGATTAATTTGTTGTCATCGCGAGCGAAGCGAAGCGATCTCAACCGTAAAGAGATTGCTTCGTCGTCGACTTCGTCTCCTCCTCGCAATGACATAGTATCGGAGGTTATTTTAACAGCAATAAATACTCAAGCGTATGGCTATGATACAGGTGAATCATTTATTGATCTAGTTAAAAATATCATAAAAAAAACCAGTATTCCTCGGATTAGCTTCGGATCAATCCATCCTTGGAGTATAAATGACGATTTTTTAAGATTTTATCAGGCTGTTTTGCCTAAAAAACGTCTTGTTAACTTCTTTCATATTCCTCTCCAATCAGGCTCAAATAAAATGCTGAATTTGATGAAAAGAGACTACACTAAAGAAGAAATGTTTGAAAAGTTAAAAAAGTTGCAAAGTTTAAACGAATATGCTTTAATAGCTACCGATATAATCGTTGGTTTTTTGGAAGAGACTGACAAAGACTTTGAAGAAACTTATAATTTTTTAAAAGAATCTCCTATCAGTAAATTTCATATTTTTAGGTTTTCTAAAAGATCTAAAACCAGCGCCGACTATATGGCAAAAAGACTAAAAGAACCAACCACCTCAGTTAAAATCAAACGAGCCAAGGCACTTGCTGAATTAAGCCTAAAGAAATACGATAAATTTCTCCAAAAAAACCTCGGAAGAACATCCGCTGTACTGTTGTTGCAAAAAAAAATCAATGGCTTTCAAGAAGGACTTTTAGATAACCAATTGCCTATCTTTGTGCCTATTCCACCGAAGCGGTGGAATGAGGCTGAAACGATCAAAAACGTGAAAATAATGGAATTTAAAAAAGGAAGACTTTTTGGTAAAATTGTGTAAATGGACTCGTAGCTCAGCGGCTTAGAGCGCTTCATTGACATTGAAGAGGTCACAGGTTCAAATCCTGTCGGGTCCACTTGATTTTTAAAAACTTGGGTGTATATTTAATATTATAAAAATGAAACTTATCGTTAATTGCACAACCACTACCAGCTCCTAATGGAGGGGTAGTGTTGTAGTATAAACTGTCCCTCCGAAAGGAGGGTTTTTTTATGCTACAATTTATTAATTATTAAAAACTATGGATAAAAATAATTTAGTTGCAATGCGTCATACGGCCGAGCATATATTGCATCAAGCCATTAAAGAACTATATCCCCAGATTCAATTAGCGATGGGTCCGCCTACTGATGAAGGATTCTATTTTGATTTTGATGCCTCTCCTGAAAAAGCTGAACCAGTTAAGATTTCAGAAGAAGATTTTCCAAAAATTGAAAAAAGGATGAGAGAACTTGTAAATCTCGATCTGCCTTTAACTAGAATGGAAATTTCTGAGAAGGAGGCACGAAAATTATTTAAAGGTAATCCTTATAAACTAGAATGGGTCGATGGTATTGTTAAAAAGAGCGATAAAATCACTATTTATTGGACTGGGCAACTCGGAGAAAAAAATTCTATGGTTGATCTTTGTAAAGGTCCACACGTCGCTTCAACCGGAAAAGTCGGACCTTTCAAACTTCTTTCTGTAGCCGGAGCCTACTGGCATGGCAGTGAAAAAAATAAGATGCTAACAAGAATTTACGGAACCTGTTTTTTTACCAAAGAAGAACTGGATAAATATCTTTGGCAACAGGAAGAAGCAAAAAAAAGAGACCATCGAAAGCTGGGGAAAGAGCTTGACTTGTTTGTCTTTTCTGATTTGGTTGGCAAAGGCTTGCCTATGTTAACAGCCAAAGGAGCAACAATAAAACGAATTCTTGAGCGATTCATTGTCGATGAAGAAATTAAACGCGGCTACCAACATGTCTATACTCCTGCTTTAGCTAAAGTCGATCTTTATCGAACATCAGGGCATTATCCTTATTACAAAGGGACAATGTATCCACCAATGATAGTAGACGAAGAAGAGTTGATCTTACGACCGATGACCTGTCCTCATCATTTTGCTCTTTTTAAAACTCGTCCGCGATCATATCATGAAATGCCGGTTCGTTTTGCTGAAATTTCTCCTCAATATCGCTACGAAAAAAGCGGAGAGCTTTCGGGATTAATGAGGATCCGAATATTTATGCTTGCTGATGCTCACATAATGACACCGGTAAATCAAGCTAAATCAGAGATTATTGCCGTACTCGATCTAATTGATTATATTAATCACGCTTTAGGTCTTAAAAAGGGGAAGGACTATCTTTATCGATTATCACTATGTGAACGATCTGATACGAAAAAGTATTATAAAGATGATCTTGCTTGGGACAAAGCAGAAAAAATTTTAAGAGAAGTTCTCAAAGAAATAAAAGCGCCCTACTATGAAGCTCCAAATGAAGCTGCCTTTTATGGACCAAAGATCGATGTCCAGATAAAAAATGTGGCCGGAAAAGAAGAAACAGCTTTTACCGTTCAATATGACTTTGTTATGCCTAAAAGATTTGCTTTGAAATTTATAAATAGCAAAGGTCAAGAAGAGGAGCCAATAGTTATCCATCGTTCATCAATAGGCGCCTTAGAAAGAACAATTGCCTTTTTAATTGAAAAGTATGCCGGCGCATTTCCTTTGTGGCTTTCGCCAGTTCAAGTTGCAATCTTGCCGGTTTCAGATAAGTTTCAGGACTATGCTCTAAAAATTAAAGAAGAGTTGGAAAAAAGAAGCATTCGCACCGAACTAAATAATGACAGCAAGACTCTTGGAGCTAAAATCAGAGAAGCCACCTTGCAAAAAATTCCATATATGGTTATAATTGGAGAAAAGGAATCACAATCATCTGTAGGGGCGAAATTTATTTCGCCCAAAATGATTAGCGTCAGAACAAGAGAAGGCAAAGATTTAGGCCAAATTAAAATTACACAGTTTATATCAAAACTAAAAGCTCAAATTGAGAAGTTTCTATAGACCGCGGCCAAAGTACCAACCGCGCAAGTACTATTTCATAAATCATAGGATTGATGCTCCGACTTTGAGGGTAATTAATGAAAAAGGAGAACAGATCGGAGTTTTAACAAAAGAAGAGGCTTTAAGAAAAACACAAGAACTTAACCTTGATTTAGTTTTAATCGCTCCTAAAGCCCAACCTCCTGTAGCCAAAATCATCGACTTTAAAAAATTTTTGTACCAGGAAGAAAAAAAAGCCAAAGAAGCCAAAAAGGGTATTAAAAAAAGCACGACAAAAGATATCAGCTTGAGTTTGTTCATTGCTCAAGGAGATTTGACTAGATTGGAAAACAAAGGCAAAGAGTTTTTAGCCGACGGCCATCAGGTAAGAATCAATTTGACTTTAAGAGGCCGAGAGATGGGTAAAAGACAGATGGCTTTTGACTTGATTAATAAATATATTGTCAGCCTTGGCGAAGTAAATGTCTCCAAACCGCCAAGACAGGAAAGTAGAGTAATCCGCGCTGTGGTTGCGAAAAAGAAATGAATTAATTATAATACGAATGATGCGAATCTTTATGCGAATGCCGCGAATTATGCTAATTTAGATATTAAAGTAACTATTCGCACATTAGCATCATTCACATTTCTTTATTCGCAGTATTCGTATTATATTTATGAAAAATAAACAAAAAACCAGAAAATCAGCGGTTAAACGTTTTAAAGTGTCAGCTTCCGGAAAAGTCCTTCACCGTTCCAAAGGTTTCCGCCATCTTAGATCAAAAAAAAGTAAAAGATGGTTAAGAAGGTTGAAAAAAACGAAAGAAGTAAAAGGAAGTTATAAGAGAAAACTATTGAAAATGACGGGGAAAAAATAATATGGTAAGAGTAAAATCAGGAATTCAAACAAAAAGACGACATAAAAAAGTTTTGAAAATGGCTAAGGGTTATTGGATGACGCGCCATAAACAGTTTCGCAAGGCTAAAGAAGCTGTCCTCCATGCCGGTGAATACGCTTTTGTAGGACGAAAACAAAAAAAGAGAGAGTTCAGAAAGCTTTGGATCATCCGTCTTAATGCTGCAGTTCGTAATTTGGGATTAACCTACAGCCAATTCATTCAAAAGCTTACAGCTAAAAAAATCGGTCTTGATAGAAAAATTTTAGCCAAACTCGCCGTTGATCATCCAAAAGTCTTCGAAAAAGTGGTTGAGAAAGTAAAATAAACTTCTGCTATAATTTTCATTATGCTTGACGATAAAAAACTTACCAAGGAATTGATTAATAGTCTTTCTTCTGTAACTAACTTAAAAGATCTTGAACTAATTGAAATTAAATATCTTGGTCGAAACGGTGTAATCAATGATTTACTTAAAAAAATTAAGGAAATCCCTGTTGGAGATCGGAAAGAATATGGGAAAAAAATTAATCAACTTAAACAAGAGATCAAGAGATTACTAGAGACTAAGAGATTGGAGTTATCAAAGAAAAAGTCTGATAAATTTTTTGATTCGACTTTGCCTGGAAAAACATATCCCAAAGGCAGTTTACATCCGATTACTTATACGATTGAAAAAATCGCTTCAATTTTCCAAAAGATCGGCTTTATCCGCGTTTCCTATCCTGAAGTCGAATGGGAATACTTTGCTTTTGAAGTTTTAAACATGCCTAAAGATCATCCGGCTCGAGATGATTTTGAGACTTTTTTTATCGACGCTCCTTCTGATAAGAAAATGGGTAAGGTTGTCTTAACGCCCCACACCTCTTCTGGACAAGTGAGAGAAATGCGGCGAGTGAAAACTCCACCGATAAGAATGGTTAATATCGTTAAATGCTATCGACCAAACTGGGACATCACTCACAATCCGATGTTCTATCAGTTCGAAGGATTATGTATAGACCGAAGTATTAATATTGCACATCTCAAAGGTACAATCGATTATTTTGCTAAAGAGTTTTTTGGTGAAGATCGAAAGATAAGATTGAGACCATTCCACTTTCAGTTTACCGAACCATCTTTTGAGATCGATGTGAGTTGTGGAGTGTGCGGAGGGAAAGGCGTTGACTGTCATGTCTGCAAATCCGGCTGGCTCGAGCTGGCAGGAGCGGGTATGGTTCACCCTGAAGTATTGCGCGCCGGGGGAATAGACCCAAATAAATATTCAGGTTGGGCTTTTGGCTTTGGTCCGGACAGATGTCTCATGATGAAAACAGGAATTGATAATATTAGGATTTTATATAACGGAGATGTAAGATTCCTGGAACAATTCTAAATAAGTCCGTAAAGTCCTTAAAGTCGTAAAGTCTATAAAGTAAAATACTTTATGAACTTTAAAGACTTTATAAACTTTATAGACTAACTTTATGAACATCAAAATCACCCACAATTGGCTTCTTGAATACCTTGATACTGATGCTACTCCTTATGAAATCCAAAAATATCTTTCCCTTTGCGGTCCGTCTATTGAATCGGTCACTAAAATAGGCAATGATTTCGTTTACGACATCGAAGTCATTTCCAACCGAATTGATTATGCTTCATTAATTGGTATTGCTAGAGAAGCGGCTACCATACTTCCCATGTTTGGAAAAAAAGCCAAGTTAAAAAAAGATTATCTTACCTACGACCGTGGGATAGATAATAATTCACATCTAAAATTAGAAATAATAGATCCTGAAAATCTATGTCCAAGAAAGTTAGCGATTATCATGGATGTAGAAATAGGCGATTCGCCTAAATACATAAAAGAGAGATTGGAAAACTGCGGAATTCGTTCGCTAAACAACCTTATTGATACCACAAACTACGTGATGTTAGAAGTCGGTTACCCGGCCCATGTTTTTGATTATGATCGGGTAAAAACAGGAAAAATTTTTATTCGTAAAGCTAAAAAGGGTGAAAAAATTACTACCCTCGATAAAAAAAATTATCTTTTGAATTCCAACGATATTATTTTCGACGACGGAACAGGACGGATTATTGACTTACCTGGAATTATGGGACTTGATAATAGCGTTGTCACAGAAAAAACCAAGAAGATAATTTTTTGGATCGAAACCAATGACCCGAAAGCTATTCGGAGAACTTCGATGAGACTGGGAATCCGTACCGCCGCAGCCTCGATGAATGAAAAAAATCCTGATTCGGAAGTTGCAAAAATGACTTTTTTAAAAGGAATTGAGCTTTATAAAAAAATTGCCAATGGTAAAATAGTCAGTCCTTTGTATGACACTGCTCCTGAACCAGAAAAACAAAAGATGTTAAGCATGAAATATGAGATATTTGATAAATTAATTGGAGTAAAAATAGAGAGAGACAAAATAAATAATATCTTAAGGAATTTGGGCTTTGAGATTGCTTCGTCGTCCTTCGACAAGTTCAGGACTCCTCGCAATGATAAACAGCAATCTCTTTCCGTTAAGATACCTTCCTACCGAAAATACGATATCTCTATTCCTGAAGATTTAGTTGAGGAAGTGGCGAGAATTTATGGCTATCATAAATTGCCAAATAATCTGCCGCCGCCAGCCAATGTCCAGCAACCACAAGAATTGGAAAAACTATTTACGATTACCTCAAAAATCAAATATTTTCTTAAACATCTAGGATTGACTGAGACTGTTAACTACTCAATGATCTCAAAAGAATTGATTGAAGAACTTAATTTAAATATCAGAGATCATCTGCGATTAGCTAACACAATATCAAATGAAATAGAGTATATGAGAATCAGTTTATTACCGTCTTTATATAAAAATCTTAAAGATAATACCGGAAGAAAAGATATTATGAGATTTTTTGAAATTTCCAAAGTTTATTATCCTAAAAAAAATGATCTACCGAATGAAGTTTATAAATTAGGAATCGGTGTTAATACTGATTATTTTGACCTTAAAGGCATTGTCGAGGTGTTATATAAGGAATTAAATATTGAAAGCGATCTCAAAGAAAAAATAATTAATAAAGATATTTTTTATCTGGTAGAACTTGATTTGGATTTTTTGATTAAAAACTACCAGATGATTGCACCTTACAAACAAATTAATCCATATGCGGTGATTAAACTGGACAAAACCTTTACTATCTCGCCTCATATAACCTACGAGGTTATCCGGCAAAAGGCATTTTTGTCTAAACTATTACAAAAAATGGATATGGTTTCTTTGTATGAAAATAAATTGACTCTTCGTTTTTATTATTCTTCACCCAATCGTAATATTACTGAGGAAGAGGCAAAGACTGAGTTGGATAGGGTCATACATTAAAAGGTCAGACCTTATAAAGTATGTCCCTTACAAAAGTTTAACCTGCGAAAACTGTTGATAAATTCTCAAAATATCCTATAATATATGGATGACAAGGAGTAATCTTAGGGAAGCAAAAACAGAGGTGCTTCAAGGAAAAATAGAGATAATCAAAACTGCATATCCGAAACTATTTGAAAACACGAATACGTTGGCTACGGTCTTAAATACCGCTACCGCTATTATTTCTCAGGACGAAACTCCTTATAATTTTCAAGGGGATATAACGACAATCGCGCCTTTTAACAAGTTTTCTTTAAGATATGAAACTTACGAAACAATGAAGCAAAGTAGTATGAAAAGAAAATGGAAGCTGCATATATTGATTTTGCAAGACCTTATTCTGATAATGATCTCGTTTTTTTATACATGGGAGACGTAGATAGTAAAACTCAACGACCTCAACCAGCCAATAAACTTTTTCTCCATTTTTTATCGGCTAAAACTAGAGTTATTTTTGATCTAAAAAACCTCAAAATTGGTTTTGCTGATGCTTCCAATAAAACAAGTTATCAAGTTGAAGATTATCCTACTGTAATTGACTTTGATCAAATAACTGACCAGAATAATCTATTATCTAACTTTAACAGTAATTCTGCAACAAAAATTTACGGGATTGAGGTTGACCAAGAAAGAAATATTGTTGCTTTTAGATGCCAAGGCGGATTATTTGGGATGACTGAACAAACTATCATTTTGCCTCTTAAAATGGAAGTTAAACCTGGTAAAATTTTTAAGAGTCCATCAATTCTTGATGAACAACCACCTTCTAAACGTATTACAGTAAAAAAACCCATTAGAGTGGAAGTCAAGCCTGATAAACCCGTACCTCTTAAAGATATTCTAGAAGAAAAACTCATATATGTTGTCGTTGATAATAAAAATATAAAAATTACTAGATGAAAAACAGTGTAACTGTTACCATTGGAGAATTAAAACTCAGTTTAAGAGAGCTAAAATTTTTATATTATAAATACATTCTACAATCTCATGATCAACAATTCTCAGATTTTATTAAAATTAGAACAAGTTTAATTAACAGAAATCATACTTTTATATCCCAAAAATATAACCCTAAAGATTATGTAAATCCTATGTCGATATTACTTGAAGAGGCTATTAGATTAGGAATATTGAATAAAGGTTTTATAAAAAAATTGGAAGAGGTGTTAGCTAAAGCGTAGGCGTCGGGAACAGTGTCGGAGTCGGAGCAGGAGTCGTGTAATCCCATGGCTTGTTGACGCCGAATTTTATGGTTGATTCGCCTTGTTTATCCTTTTCATTAGTTCCAATCACTTGAAGTTCATAAACGCCGTCAGTCACTGAAATTGTTTCATCAACTTCTTTTTTATCTTCATTCCAATTCCTAATTTCATCTCCATTCAGCTTAATTTTAACGTTCTTTAATTTATCCAAAGAAATTATTTTCGCTTTGATATTAAGATTGCCGGAAGAAACGGTAGTTTGTCCCGAAGGACTTTTTATCGAAACGATCACCGAATCAGAGGAAGCATCAGAAACTTCGGTCGGCGGATGGAATT
>PFOE01000085.1:9854-9998 GCA_002792355.1 Candidatus Roizmanbacteria bacterium CG_4_10_14_0_2_um_filter_36_35
TGGAATTTGGGATCCCCCTGATCTTTTAACCAAGCATTGATGCCTTCCTGCCAGCGGTTTTTTCCGTCACCCGATACTGGATCGTTTTCAATAATAACTATAAATTCTTTCTCTTCATAGTTGCCGTTTTTAACTTCAATATCA
>PFOE01000022.1 GCA_002792355.1 Candidatus Roizmanbacteria bacterium CG_4_10_14_0_2_um_filter_36_35
CGCCCCACTCATACATAGCATAGACGTTGCCGGAAAGTTTAGGATAATTTTTAATTGCCTGGCAGGGATATTTAGATAAACCGAGATTACAGTAATTATTCCAAGAAGAATCAAAACTAATCGTTGAGGGTAGCTGGATAATAAAAAGAAAAATACTTAGAGTGACAATAATAGAAGCAATAATATTATCGATCTTTATGGAAACTATCTTTAATTGATTTTGAAATAAATCATAAAACTTTTTTTCATTAAAAAGAACATAGAAAAAAAAAGTATAAAAAAATGGCAGATTTCGTCTTGCCTGAAAAGCCAGGATACTAAAAAATAAAATTAAAAGAATATTAAAAACAGATTTATTTTTTTGTCTAGTTGTAATAATTAGAGACCCGATTGTTAAAACAATAATAAGAAAAACTTCCCATAAAGGCGGAGCAACCCATTCGGCAATCATTTGATTTAAAGGAGAAAAGGCATGATTAACAATTTCGCGATAAGTTTCCACTCCAAAAAAATTCAAACAAGTTATTGATAAAGAAAAGATAAAAATTATTCCAAAAAACAATAATCTTTTATCTATTTTTGGTGATTTGATTAACATTCCCAAAAGGTAAAAAAATAAAATCAGTAAGCCAATAAAAAAACCAATATGTGTATTTACCCAAACGAGAAAAAGAAAAGGAAAGAAAAAAAGATATTTACTATTTTTTTCGGACTTTTTTAATAAAAATAAAGTTATTAAAAAAAATAAATACGAAAATACTTGACTTCTTAGTCCAAGATTAAAAACAGGATAAGAGAGAAAAAAACTTAAATAAAAAGCAGTTATTTTCAACCATAACTGGATATCAATAAGATACAAAAAAAATACCGCCGTTAAGACCATAATAATACCGCCGATGAAACTTATACCAATAAAGCCGAAACGATCATAAATAGCAGCCAGCCCGACATCATAAAGAAAATCGGGATAATTAAATTTATAGTTCGGTAAAAAATAAGAAAAATTATTTTTTGTACACAGAGAAAAAGAACCTGATTTCAAAAATGCTTCTCCACAGCGATAATGCCAGCCAAAATCAGTATCTATTACAGGTAAAAAGCACAAGAAGAAAACAGAAATTAAAAATAAAGAAACCAATATCTTATTTTTCATAAATTATTTCCTTATTTTAAAGGATCGTTGCCACCTTTGTTCCATGGGTGACAACGGATGATTCTTTTTAGTCCTAAAAATATTCCTTTAATTACTCCATATTTTTTTACGGCCTGGTAAGTATATTCTGAGCAAGTCGGATTAAAACGACAAACTTGATCGGTCAAAAACAATTGCTTGGCAATTGCTCCGTGAAAGAATTTAGTTTTCTGATAAAAACGGATAGAGTTTAAGATTAATCTTTTCATTTAGTATAATTTTATCAATGAAAATCTCAATAATCACTCTTTTTCCTAAAATGATTTCTG
>PFOE01000037.1:0-1291 GCA_002792355.1 Candidatus Roizmanbacteria bacterium CG_4_10_14_0_2_um_filter_36_35
ACTTCTCCTGCGGAATGGGGATGTATCGAGGAAGAATAGAAGTAATCGACTAATTAAATATCCGATTAATGCTCCAACTATAACATCAAAAAAATAATGACAGCCGAGGTATATTCTTGAAAAGGAAATTAAAATAGCTACAATGTAATAAAACCAACGGCGCTTTTTGTCAAAATAGGTAAGAATTGTTGCCGCGGCAAAGGCAGTCGCGGCGTGGCCGGAGGGAAAGGAGTAATCAACCGGACAGAAAAAGTTAGGAGTTAGGAGATAGGAGTTAGGAGGAAGAATTGGTCTGGGACGGCGAACAATGTTTTTAGCAACGACATTAACCAATAAAGCAGTAGTTAATAAGCTTAAAGCAAAATAAATAATAAACTTCTTGTGCTTAATTTCCTCAAAAACAACTAATAAAATCGCCAAAACTATCCAGATTAAAGTAGCTGAGCCGATGACGGAGAAAAAGGAGAAGAAATAGGAGAAAAAAAGATTGCGAGGAATGATAATTTGCAGTAATGTGGTTGTGTAGAGGTCGAACTTTAAAATATTCAGCATAACAAATATTATAACAGTCTTTCTGTCATTCCGACCAAGCGACCGAATGGAGCGCGTGGAGGAATCTTTAAAAGATCTCCCTCGACTCGTCACTTCGTTCCTCGCTCGGGATGACAAGCGGGGGCGTGTTATAATTAACCTCAATGAAAATGATAAAGACAGTTATCTTCGACTTCGACGGAACTATTGCTAATACGTTACCTTATACTTTTAGAAATCTATTTGAATTACTTAAAGAAGAAAAGGTTAATATTAACGAACAAAAAATGATAAAAGACGTAAGGAGTAAAAATTTCCAAGAATTAATGAAAGAATGGAAGATCTCTTGGGTAAGATTACCTTTTATATTAGGAAAAATAAAGCAAATCCAAAAAGATCTTTTCAATGAAATAGAAAAGATAAAATTTTTTCCTGGAATAAAAAAATTATTAGTAGAACTAAAGAGAAAAAACTATATTTTGGCTATTTTATCCTCTAATTTAGACAATAATATTATTAAATTCTTAAAACTGAACAATCTTGACTATTTTGATTACATTCATTGCGGATCGGAGATCCTAGGTAAATCAGTAGCAATAAGTAATTTTATAAAAGAGAATGGTTGGAAAAAGGAAGAATCAATTTATGTAGGAGATGAACTTCGAGATCTTGAAGCCTGCCAAAAAAGCGGTGTTAAGATGATAGGTGTTTCTTGGGGATTAAATACTACGGAGATATTAAAAAAACGGGGCGCCGACTT
>PFOE01000037.1:1317-8740 GCA_002792355.1 Candidatus Roizmanbacteria bacterium CG_4_10_14_0_2_um_filter_36_35
TTTAATATTTAAAATTGTTTTTTCTATATACCAGGGAGAAATGTAGAGATAAAAAGTTAGGAGATAGGAGTTAGGAGTTAGGTGGGAGAAATCCATTTTAAAGATATCGTCCAAAACAATTCTAATATTCTTTCTGTTCGGATGAAAGAGTCGGCGGAGAAACATGATAAAAACGAGAATAGGGTTAATATCAACGGCGATGAATTGGGTGTTTAGTTTTCGCTTGTAAGCTTGTTGGGCTGCCTTAAAAATGACAATTCCGTCGCCGGCGCCAAGATCAATGACGGTTTGGTTATTCTTTAAATTCAAAGCTTTAATTATCTTTAACAGATCAACAGATTGTGAAGGAAAGTAGGGGATAGGAGAAAGTTTGGGCGAAGAAAATAAAAATATTACGGCAATTATTAATATAAAAATAATAAAAAATCCCATTGACTAATTTTATCAAGTCTGTTTAAATAAGAGGGTTCAATGACAGATAATTCTTCTTTTACCTTTGACATTGGAGAAGCAATCACTCCCTTGGATGGGAGAAACATGCATAAATTAAAGAAACTGCGCCAGTTTTATTCTGATTTTATTTTGACTAAGTACCGCGTTAAATTAGAAATAGAATATCTGATAAAGCTTTCTCGATATAAAGTAATTAGAAAGTTGACCAAGCAAGAAACAATTACAATGTATCAATACATTAAAATATTTAATTTTGAAGATTATAAAAGAGTTAGAGAAATCGAAAAAAGAACCAATCATGAGGCAAAATCCGCCGAAGAATATGTCAAAAAGAAATTAATGACAACTTCGTTGTCAGATGTCGCTCAGATGATTCATTTTGGCTTGACTTCAGACGATATTAATAATCTTGCTTATGGCTTAATCATTAAAAATGTTGTTAATCAGGTATTTTTTCCGGAATTAAAGTTAATTTTAAGGTCACTAAAAGAGTCGGCGCGAAAATATAAAAATCTTTCGATGTTATCCCGTACTCACGGCCAACCAGCTGCGCCAACGACAATGGGCAAAGAATATTTAGTTTACTACAAAAGGCTAAAAGACGAAGTTGAGATGTTGAAAAACTTGAAAATCAGGGGAAAATTGACAGGAAATACCGGAAACTTCAATGCACACCAATTTATTTTTCCAAAATTAGATTGGTTAAAATTTAGTCAAGACTTTGTTTCTTTTTTAGATCTGGAGCCAGACTTGATCACGACACAAATTGAGCCTTACGACAGCTTAATTAGGTTATTCCAAGTTTTACTGCGAATTAATAATATCTTGCTTGGTTTATCAATTGACTTCTGGTTTTATATCAGTTTGGGTTATTTCAAACAAAAACTCATAAAAAAAGAAGTAGGTTCAACGGCAATGCCTCACAAAATCAACCCGATTTATTTTGAAGGCAGCGAAGGCGGGTTTGGAATTGCCAACTCCCTTCTAGAATTCTATTGCCGTAAGCTTTCATACTCAAGGCTTCAGAGAGACCTTTCTGACTCAACAGTAAGAAGGTCATTCGGAGTTGCCTTTGGCTATTCTCTGCTTTCATATCAAAGCATCAATGAGGCATTAAACAGAATAGAAGCAGATAGAGACAGTATAAAAGAAGACTTAAACAAGCATTTAGAAGTTGTTTCAGAAGCAATTCAAAATTTTTTGAGAACAAAAAATTATAGTGATGCTTATGACAAAACCAAGGTGTTTTTCCGAGGAAGAGAGGTAAATAGCGAAAGTATAAAAAAGTTCATCGAAAGTTTAAAGATAGGTGAAGAGGACAAGAAAAAGTTAATTGAATTATACCCTGAAAATTATACAGGATTGGCAGAAAAAATTGTTACTAAGTTTATATAAATTATAAAAGCTCGATACCGTTTTTTTCGCAGACTTCACCCTAAAGACCTACCTGCCGGCAGGCAGGGACCCAAGTCATTTGCTCAAAAAAGGTATCTTCGCTTTTGAAAATTAATCAATGAAAATTAACTTTCCGCTCGTAATTGTTGGTTCCCAGTGGGGAGATGAGGGTAAAGGAAAAATAGTTGATTTATTATCTAATCAAGCAACCCACGTGGTTCGATACAACGGCGGCAACAATGCCGGTCACTCAGTGGTTTTAAACGGAGAAAAGTTCAAACTGTCTCTACTTCCTTCAGGTGTCTTGCATAAAAAAAAGCTGTTTTTGTCTCAAGGAGTAGTGATTGATCCAAAAGTTCTTCTTGACGAAATAAGTTTTTTTGAAAAAAGAAAGATCAAGGTTAATTTGACGATTGATCCTCGGGTAAATGTTGTTATGCCGTATCATAAAGCTCTTGACCGAGCGACAGAAATCTGGAAAGGAAAAAAGGCGACCGGAAGCCTTCATCTGGGAATAGGGTACTGCTATGAAGATAAAAATAACCGTTTTGGAGTCCGCTTCGAAGACTTGATTAATGCAACCAGTTTAAAAGAAAGGCTGGAATTGATTTTTCCTTTAAAAAAGTTACAGATTGAAAAAGTTTACGGCCAAAAATTTGATTTAACGATGGAAACGATTTATAAAGAATACAATAGATACGGCAGAAAATTAAAAAAATATTTAGGCGATGTTTCTTTTTGTTTGGCAAAAGAAATAAAAAAAAGTAGAGTGCTTTTTGAGGGCGCCCATGGAACATTTTTGGATGGAGTTTTCGGCACCTGGCCTTACACGACAGCGGTTTACACGATTGCCGGCGGAGTTTTTCCTTACGTCGGGTTATCACCACAGAAAATTTATTCAATGGGAATAGTCAAAGCCTATACGACCAGGGTCGGCAACGGGCCTTTTCCAACAGAGTTATTTGATAAAACCGGAAACAAGATTAGAGAAATCGGTGGCGAGTTTGGTACCGTGTCAAAAAGGCCGCGTCGCTGCGGCTGGTTGGATCTGTGTCTTGTTAGGACAGCCATACGTTTGTCCGGACTTGATTATTTAGCAATCACTAAGCTTGACGTTTTATCAGCAGTTGATAAAATCAGAGTCTGTACCCACTATGTCATTGCGAGCGAAGCGAAGCAATCTCAAAAAAAGAGATCGCTTCGTCGTTTCACTCCTCGCGATGACAAAGGTAAAATTATTAAAGAAGTACCAGCGTTAATGTCTGATTTTACTAAATGTAAACCGGTTTATAAAGAATTTAGAGGATGGAGAAATGATATTTCCAAAGTTAGACGATTTGAAGATTTGCCAAAAGAGGCAAAGATTTATATTAAATTCATTGAAAAGCAGTCGCGAGTTCCTATAAAATATATTTTCGTTGGTCCGGAAAGAAGCCAAACAATAATATTATGAACATAAACAAAATAAAAGAAATCAAAACCATGCCTCAATCTGAAGTTAAAAAAAAGCTTAACCGGATAAAAAAAATATTTGATAATATCCCGGTTTTCAAAGGTTACGAAGGATATCTTTACTCAAATTTTACCCTAACTGATTTCAATCCACCGATGGACCCGCAATTAATAGAAAATATGGCTGACTTAATAGTTTATCACGGTGATTTTGAGTCGGCTGATCTTATTTTGTCTGAAGCCGACCGTGGCGCCGGTCCTTTGACCCACGCGGTTGCCTTAAGATGCCAACTTCCTTATACATTAGCAAATTGGTATCCGATTCAGTCAGTAGGGAGTGTTAAGGTGCAGACAGCGATTGGTTTTTCCGGAGAAGGGTATGTCTGCGTTTTCGGTCTTAAGAAAAATCAGAAAATAATTTTAGTTGACGATTTAATAAGTAGCGGAGGAACCGCTTTAGGTCTAATCGAATGCGTTAAAAAAGCCGGCGCCATAATGCTTGAGGCGTTATTTGTTGGAAATAAAATTAATATGGGAGGTAGCGAAAAAATACAAAAAAAATATCACATTCCGGTAAAAACTTTGATAAACTTTGAATCTCTTGAGGACAGAACGAGAGTATTATAAATTTAATTTTTTATGAAATTAGAAGAAGGTCTGACATACGATGATGTCTTATTGATTCCCCAAAAATCTTTTATCGATCACCGAAGTGATGTTTCGACAAAAACCAAATTAACTCGAAATATTTCTTTAAATATTCCTTTTATCTCGGCCAATATGGATACGGTGACCGAGGCGGAAATGGCGATTGCCTTGGCTCGAGAGGGTGGGATCGGGATTATTCACCGTTTTATGACAGTTGAAGAAGAAGTCGAGCAGGTCAATAAAGTAAAAAGAAGCGTTGGTTTTATTGTTGACAATCCTTATACGGTGATGCCAAACATGCCTTTGAAAAAAATCATCGACAAAGCCAAAAAACTCGGTGTCAACGGTTTTATCGTCGTCGACGAAAAAGGAAAACTGGTCGGAATTTTGAGTCGGCGCGACTATTCTTTTGAAAATGGTAACCATAAAAAAGCCAGGGATCTGATGACGCCTTTGAAAAAATTAATAACGGGAAAAGTCAAGATAAAAATGAGCGAAGCCGAAAAAATATTTAATCGGTATAAAATTGAAAAACTGCCTTTGATAGACCGCGAAGGTCGATTAAAAGGATTGATTACGGCCCGATCGATTAGGAGTTTTGAAAGATATTCATTGTCTTCAAAAGACTTGAGCGGTCGATATCTGGTCGGCGCCGCAGTTGGCGTTGTTAATGATTATCTAGAAAGGGCAGAGGCATTGGTCAACGCCGGAGCCGACGTTATCGTTGTCGACGTTGCTCACGGTCACAACAACATCGCCATGAAAGCGATTGCTACTTTAAGGAAAAAATTCAAAAACATCGACTTAATCGGCGGCAATGTTGCGACGGCTGAAGGAGCGCGGGATCTGATTGAACTGGGAGTTGACGCGGTAAAGGTAGGTATTGGTCCTGGAGGTCTTTGTACGACTCGCATCGTCGCCGGCGTTGGCGTTCCTCAATTTACTGCTGTATTAGAATGTTTTAAGGTTGCCAAAAGAAAAGGAGTGCCTGTAATTGCCGATGGCGGAACAAACTATCCAGGAGACATGGCTAAAGCATTAGCGGTTGGAGGCTCAACCTGTATGTTAGCTGGTTGGTTTGCCGGCACAGACGAGTCGCCGGGCGGGATTATTATGAGAAAAGGAATGGAATTTAAGGTTCATAGAGGAAGTGCTTCGTTTTTGGCAACGGCTGACCGGAAAATCGAGCTGGAAAATCATAACGAATACCAGTTGAATACAATTGTTCCCGAAGGCATTGAAGCAATGGTTCCCTACAAAGGAAAGGTTTCTGACGTTATCTATCAGTTAGTTGGTGCACTACGATCTGGCATGAGTTATTGCAATGCCAAGACAATTCCTCAATTATGGGAAAACGCCAGATTTATAAAAATTACTGAAGCCGGGTTCCGTGAAAGCAAATCACACAATGTTGAAGAATTATAGGAGTTCATAAAGTTGCTATTGACAATTAAAAAATAATTGAGATAATTTTTTTATCTTAAAAATGAGACTTTATTTAATTAAAGTTGATTAGAAATCTAATTGGCCATTGCGGCCGATTTTTTTATGGTTAGTCTAATTGAAAGTAATTATAGAGTTCAAGAATTAAATAGTATGAGATCTAATTTAGCTCAATATATTGAATCTAAAGCGGAAGTAAAGGATGCAAAAATAGGCTATGTTTCTATTGAAGAGATAAATCACCGCGTTAGCTCAAAAATTTTAAAAAGCGCAGCAGAAATTACTAAGGGTTTATTTTTAAATAAGCTTTCCAGCGATTTAAATCCGGAAGTAGTAATAGGAGTTCCTAATAGAGGTAAAGAGTTTGCTACTGCCCTTGGTCTTGAAACAGGATTACCGATTGGTATTTCTGACAGGTCAGAAATTAAAGAAGGCGAGAGTAGAGAATTTAGAGCAGATTATTTAGAAGAGGACGATATGGTAGTAATCAATGGTATTCCTTCATTTACTCAACCAGGAAAATTTTTTACCCACAAGATTCGCGGGTTAAAACCAGGATCGACTGTTTTAGTGACCGATGACTTTTCAGCTACTGGCTCGGTTACCGAATATTATATTAAAGCATTTGAACAGTTGGGAATTACGCCGATATTTGTTTACTTAGTCGCCAAGGATTTTAATGATTCACATCCTCCCCAACAAGGATATAGAAAGAATAAAGAAAAAGGTCTACCGGTTTTTGCTGTAGTTAGATTAACTAAGATAGAAGACGGTCATGTTAAAGTCACTTCGGAAGATATAACAGTATGATTATCATCGTTGACTTTGGTTCTCAGACGACCCATTTGATTGGAAGAAGAATCAGGGATTTGGGAGTCGCTATAGAAATCATTCTTCCTCAAGACGCATTAAATCAAATTACAAAACACAAGCCAAAGGGCATTATTTTATCCGGCGGTCCGGCCTCTGTCTATGGAAAAAAAGCCCTCTTGCTTGATAAAAAAATATTCAATTTAGGAATTCCGGTCTTGGGAATTTGCTACGGACTGGAAGTGATAGGACATGTTTTAGGAGGAAAAGTTAAATCAGGAATTAAAAAAGAATACGGATCTACGCATTTTTATTTAAAAAATGACTGCCAGCTTTTTGCTGACTGGAAGAGTAATAAAAAAGATTTTACCGTCTGGATGAGTCATTTTGACCAAGTTGTTAAATTACCAAAAGGAATGACAGGTATTGGGTCAACAACAGCTGTCAGACACGCTGCTTTTACCAATGAAAAAAAGAAAATTTATGCAGTAATGTTTCATCCCGAAGTCCACCATACCCAATATGGTCAAGACATTCTTCGCAATTTCGTTTTGAAAATCTGTGCTGAAAATCCAATTATTGGCCAAAAAAAGACTGAAGAAATAAAAAAATTTCTTAAAGAAAAAATTGGAAAAGAAAAAGCTGTCTGCGCTTTGTCCGGCGGAATTGATTCCAGTGTGGCGGCATATTTAAGCCATCAGGTGATCGGAAAGAACCTGACCTGTTTTTATATTGATACTGGACTGATGAGAGAAGGAGAGACGGCGGAAATAAAAAATACTTTTAAGAACAAACTTATACTACCATTGATTATCGTCGACGGAAAAAAAGATTTTTTAAAAGCATTAAAAGGAGTGGTTGAACCGGAAGAAAAAAGAAAAGTCATCGGCGAAACATTCATCAGAATATTTGAACGAGAAGCGAAAAAAATCAGAGCAAAAATTCTTATCCAAGGGACTATCTATCCTGATGTGATTGAAAGTAAAGGAACAAAACATTCTCATAAAATTAAAACCCATCACAATGTCGGAGGGCTCCCGGAGAAACACGGTTTTAAAATCGTTGAGCCTTTGCGAATGCTTTACAAAGATGAGGTGAGACAGATTGCTAGAGAACTGAAATTCCCTCAAGAGATGATCGCCAGGCATGTTTTTCCCGGTCCTGGATTGGCAGTGCGGATTATTGGCGAGGTGACTGAGAAAAAACTAAAAATATTAAAAAA
>PFOE01000061.1 GCA_002792355.1 Candidatus Roizmanbacteria bacterium CG_4_10_14_0_2_um_filter_36_35
TTAGTAGTTAGGGGTTGGGAAAAGAAACTGCCAATTGCCGACTGCTTACTGCCGACCAGTTATGTTATTTCTAATTTGTTTCTAGCCTTCCATCTTCCAACTTCAAGATCTATCTTCAAGCTTCTAGTCTCTATTCTCTATATCTTTATTTATCTTGGGCATCCGCCAGGATGGGCAGTACAACAGTCTTGAGCACTGGTATAAACTGTTGATAAACAAACGCCTGAACTTTCGCACTCCATTGTGCTTTGGCCGCAAACATTACAGACTCCAGGATTAACATAACAACAATAAAGCGTTGCCGCTTGATTCAAAGTTGATTGCGGGCTAGTGACTCCATAGTTATAGCCATATGCAGGTTCTGGACCACAGGAGTTTGCAATACAGTTTAGATCCGCGATAATTGGATCAAGTACATTTTCCAGTCCTGTATAAATCTTATATTGTTGCGGGCAGCCAACTTCGTCAGACAAAACTTCATAAACATAATCAGTGATTTTGTATTTAATTTTGTTATGGTTTGGACTGCAAGGTAGTTGGGATAGATATGGAGAAAGTGATGGAGAACTGGGTTCACTGCCGCACATAAAAGAAATAGAGACGTTTTCCATTATTCCGCCATTATTTGTTCCTGTAGGGTCAGGATTATCATACCATGTTCCGCTGATGTCATAACCATAGCCAATCTGATAAGGTTTGGGGTAGCAACCTTTGTCATTATACCAATCTTCTAAAACTCTTTTTAAAACTGCCAAGTCAGATTTTCTTTTTCCATCACGGGCTTTTTGCAGTTGTTTTGTTGGATTGATAGCGAGAACGACTAAAGTAGTGATTGCTCCGATGATGGCAATGGCAATGATTAGTTCAATGAAAGTAAAACCATGTCGTTGATATTTTCGATGAGTCATATAAGATGTTGTTTACATTTTACAGTATACTGGAAAAACTTATAACAAATTCAAGTTTTTTCAGTATAAATCAGCTTTTTATCTGCGTAAATCATGTTCTTAATTAATTATTAACAACATAAATGAAATTGTTCCGATTAATGACATCGTAATGATAATTTCGATAAAAGTAAAGCCAGAACGGAATTTATTGAGATTTATAAAACTAGTGGTAAATTATATTTCCCAAGGATATATTTCATAATCATATGACTTTTTTCCTTCGAGCGCGGTCACTTTAAAAATGGCAAGACGATAGCGATCACAAAAAGCTAAGATTGTTTTTTTGTTGAAGGCACCAAAGTTTATTTTAACCTCAATGGGTAATATGCTTTTCTTTAATCGTAAGATAAAATCAATTTCCTGTTTGTTTTTTGTCCTCCAAAAAAAGAGGGAGTCGTGTCCGTATTTTTTTACAAATTCGGAGAAAATACTTGTTTCAAAAAGATTACCGATTAGTATTTTAGGGAAATCGTGAAGCCAAAGAAGGGATGCCAAACCACTGTCATAAAAATATATTTTTGGATTTTTAACAATTTCCACATGCGGATTTTGAGAAAAAGGAGGAAGAAGTTTCAGAATGAAGGTTTGTTCCAATAAAAAAAGATATTTGTTTATGGTCGGAATAGATAAAGAAGTTTCTTTGGAGAGACGGGCTACATTTAAAAGTTGACCAGTTTGTGAAGCAAGAACAAATAAAAGACGATTGAACTTTTTTATATCCTCGATTTTACCAAGGTCTTTAATATCTTTTCGTATATAGGAATCGATAATTTGAGAAAGAAACTTCTTCTTTTTTTCGACTGACGAAGTGAGAACGATCTTCGGGTAACCACCGTACATGACATATTCGGTATAGAGTGTTTTTAATAATGCAATATGATATGGGTCATTAATTTTGTTCAAAGAAAAGTCGTGTCCCTTAAACTTAATGAATTCAACAAAAGAAAGCGGAAAAAGTTCAAAGTTAATCGTACGGCCTACGAGAGAGTCTTTAAATTTGGATTTAATCGCAAATGTGGAAGAGCCCGATACTAATAAATGAATGTTTTTATGATGGTCGGTCAGTAATTTTATAAAGGAGGAGGGATTGTCAAGATATTGAATTTCATCAATAAAGACATATACGGCTTTATCTTCCTGATATCCCGAAGCTTGTAAAAGTTGAAGAAGAGCAGTGTATCCTTGATTAAATGTTGATAGAAGCAACGAATCCTCTAAATCAAAATAAAATGTTTTTTCCTTTTTTTCTTGCAGTGCATTAATAAGATAGTAAAAAAGATATGTCTTGCCGACCTGACGAGCCCCATGAATAACAATAGTGATCTCATCATTAAAATAGGGCATAATTTCTTTTGCAATTCTTCTTTGGTATATTAAGGCTGGTATTTTCATTTTAGTAATACTAATTTATAAGCTTAGTTTAATAATAGCATAGACATAAAGAAAGTCAAGGGCAAAATAAATTTATTAATCAATTTTTAATCCTTCCATTTTTACTCCTTCAAATTTGAAACTTCCGATTTGAAAGTTACCAATCGATGTGGTGCACCACTCGGAATAGTCGCTGCCCAAAGTGGCACGGACACGGTATTGATAGGTGTGGCCCACCGAGACGCTGCTGTCTGGATAACTGACAACGCTAGCTGCGGTGGTGGTTAAATTGGCAAAAGCACCGCCGTCGGTGCTTTTTTCAATATAGTAACCGTCTTCGGCTGTATTTGGGTCGTTCCAGTTAATGGTGATTTGGCTGACTGCGGGATTTGCCGAGTAGGTGCAGGTGGTGGGAGCGTGGAAAGCGGGAATCCAGGTGCAGGTGGAAACAGTGTCATAATAAGAACCGCTAGAACACGCTGTGCCCGGGCAGGCGCTGCTGCCGGTATAGTAGGAAACCTGAGTGGTCAGTTTATAACAATTTCCGCTGCCGTCAGTTGAACAACTTCCGCTTCCT
>PFOE01000050.1 GCA_002792355.1 Candidatus Roizmanbacteria bacterium CG_4_10_14_0_2_um_filter_36_35
CCTGCTATTTTAAAAACCTGTTTCATATTATTTATAAAACGTATTTCTCCAAATTTCATAATCTATCATGTTTACTTTTCCATCAGCATTAAAGTCTGCAGAATATTTTTGACTTGAATTATCTCCTAGCCCTCCCACCATTGATCTAAATATATCGTAGTCTGCTATATTTACTACTCCATCACAGTTTGCATCACCTTTTGATCGAAGACAAGGAAGAGGTGTGGGACAAGCAGCTGTTGCAGGACAACAGGACTGGCCGCCACACTTATCATCAACACATGTCCTAGACAGTCCACATCGAGTCGAACATTTTAATGCGATTCTTGCACATTTAACTGGAGTAGGTGTCGCACATGGTGCAGTTGCTGGACAAGATATAACCCCACCACACCCATTTGCATATGCTTGTGTTTTCAGTCCACATCCACGCTGAAATGATGCACATGTTGCGGGACCACACTCTTCCTTCCCTCCTCCTCCACTTCCACATCCCTTAGCTGGACATTGATCCCCTATTATTCCATCTCTATTCCCATCTACATCATATGTTGTTTTTTTATTGTGTGCTAGGTATGAGTCAGCAAAAAAATTTCTATAACGTGATACTTTTTTTAAGTTATATGTCTGCACATTTCCAGGAATATAGTGCATAGAGATAATTTTGGTATATGTTCCCCGGTTGGTAAATACAAAATCCCCTATCTTAAGCTCCCCTACGACCAATTGTGGGTTTTCTTCTGCTGTTTTTTTTGGATTGATAGACTTCCATCCTTCTTTTGTGAAAAGTGGATGTTCATTTGTGAGACGAAGGGTTGTGCCATCAACGAAAGTAAGTCTATATAGATGATCTCGAATGGGGGCCTCTAACTCTTCTACAACTGCCGGCATCATGCGAGTTCCATCGTATCCCATGATTATATCTCCAATAGCGACATCTTCTATATTTTTTTCTGTCTTATCCGCCATAAAAATCTTTGTTCCAGCAGGAAAACAAGTCCACCCATGGTCTCCATTAGCAGTCGTCCACGCAAAAATTTCTGCAGCAAAGAACAATGAAAGAACTATGCCTACTACCAAGAAGAGAGCTGTCAAATTAGTTTTCATAAATAGCTAGTAATACTATAGAGAAAAAGGAAATGGTTTGCAAGCGGTTAGATTACTTTCATGAGGCGAAATAAGCCAAATGAAATGAAGTAGAAAAGGACAATCTGAAAAAGCGGCAAATAGAGGGATAAAAAGATGGTAACGAGCGCGAGAATGAAAAATGCTTCGTTATGAATTGCAGGAAGCAATCCTTTCGTCAAAAGCATTAATATGATAAGAATCAAAAGCATTTTTGGATCAAACCAATACAACGGCCAGTTGAAAAACATCGC
>PFOE01000048.1 GCA_002792355.1 Candidatus Roizmanbacteria bacterium CG_4_10_14_0_2_um_filter_36_35
ATAGATGGTTGATCAAAGTTGTTTAATAGGAAGCGTTTAAAAGTTATTAAGTTAAGGGAAAAACAAATTACCCTTGACATTTATCATAGATGAAAAAACGCTATATTATAATTTCCCTGATACTGATTTTTGCTGTAGGTTTTTATCTTTTTTATCGGGAAGGCACTCTGCCTTTTAATAAAACCGATAAAACTAACAAAATTTTTGTTGTCGCCCGGGGACAATCCCTTAATAATATCGTTAACAATCTGGCAAAGGAAGATTTAATCCGTAGCAAACTGGTTTTTTTTCTTGTAGTAAAAAAGCTTGGTATAGAAAGAACAATCCAGGCCGGAGACTTTCGCCTTTCTCCTTCGATGAACGCTTTTGAAATCGCAAAAAATCTTACCCATGGCACTCTTGATGTCTGGGTAACTCTAATTGAAGGAACAAGACGCGAAGAAATGGCGCAAATAGTTTCAAAACAGCTTGATATTCCTGAAGTAGAATTTATCAAACTGGCTCCTGAGGGTTATCTTTTTCCTGATACCTATCTTATGCCTAAAGACGCAACCGCCGGATCGGTGATTTTAATATTGCAAAATAACTACAAACAAAAATTCACTCCGGAGTTGAAAACAGAAACAGTTAAAAAAGGGTTGTCGGAAAAAGACGTTATAATTTTGGCGTCAATTGTTGAGAAAGAGGCCAAACACGAACAAGATAAAAAAACCGTTGCTAGTATTTTACTGAAGCGGTTGGAAGAGAACTGGCCTCTTCAAGTTGATGCCACCATTCAATATGCTCTGGGCTATCAACCTCTCGAAAAAAGCTGGTGGAAAAAAGTTCTGTCCTTTGACGATCTTAAGATAGACTCACCTTATAATTCTTACAAAAATAAAGGCCTGCCGCCAACGCCGATTTCCAATCCTGGACTCATTTCTATAGAAGCGGTTGTAGACGCAGATTCTTCAACTCCATACTGGTACTATGTTTCAGATAAACAAGGCAATATGCATTATGCAAAAACAGACGAAGAACACAATGAAAATATAAGAAAGTACCTGGAATAAAATTTCAAATGACAAAATTCAAATTCACAAATGAATGATAAATAACAAATGTTTTAATACCTACCTGCCGGTAAGCAGGTTTAAACATTTATCATTTGTAATTCATTTGTTATTTGTGATTTGAGATTGCTTAATGTATATCTCCTTGTTGCATGTCTTCAGGTTCGGGATTTACTAGACGCCTGATGACATCGCGAGGCTTTGAACCTTCGGCAGGACTGACGTAACCGGCCGCTTCCATCTGATCAAGAATTCTCGCCGCTCGGGCATAACCGATAGAAAGACGCCTTTGAAGAAGCGATGCCGAAGCTCTGTCCTGCTGCATAATGATCTCTAAGGCTTGTTTGAAAAGAGGATCGTTTTCGCCACCGTTAACAATCATTGTTCCACCGATCCCTGACCTGACTGTCACTGCCTGCTCTGTCACCTCTTCTGTATAGTGAACTTCAGGAGATTGATTTTTCAAAAATTTGACCAAACTAAAGACTTCTTTTTCCGTGACATAAGGCCCCTGGATACGAACCGGCTTGGCTTTGTCAGGAGGAAGGTAAAGCATGTCTCCCCGGCCTAATAATTTTTCCGCTCCAGGCATATCAATGATCACTCTTGAATCAATCATCGAGGAAACGTTAAAAGCAACTCGGGTGGGAATATTAGCTTTCATTAAACCGGTAATAACATCAACTGAAGGTCTTTGTGTTGCTAAAATCAGATGAATACCTGTTGCTCTGGACATTTGTGCGACTCTGGTAATTAACTCTTCTGACTCTCCAGGAGCAAAAACCATCAAATCAGCCAACTCATCAATGATAAAAAGAATGTAGGGTCTTTTTTCCACTCCTTCTATAGCATTATAACTTTCGATATTTCTGGCGCCAGCCTTGGCAAAAATTTTGTATCTCGCTTCCATTTCGCTGACGGTCCATTTCAAAGCCGAAATAATTTTATCTGCATCAATAATTACTTCGGTTAAAAGATGAGGAATTCCGTTATAGATAGAAAGTTCAACTCGTTTTGGATCAACTAAAATCATTCGTAAATCTTCTGGTCTGGTTCTAAAAAGAAAGGAGGAAATCCAGGCATTTAGAAGCACTGATTTTCCGCTTCCTGTTGCTCCAGCAATCAAAACGTGAGGCATCTTGGCAAGACTATCAGCGACTGGTTTACCAGAAACATCAAGTCCTAAAGGAACCAAAAGCGGATCGTTATTTGAAGAAAACACAGACGAAGAAAGCATTGCTTTTTCGGTGACAATCTCCGGTCTTTTGTTGGGAATCTCAATGCCAACAAGAGACCGGCCGGGAATCGGTGCTTCGATTCTCACCTGCCCGGTTGAAGCCGCTAAAGAAAGTGCTAAATTATTTGACAAAGCAGTGATACGCGAAAGTTTTGTTCCCATGGCAATGGCAATTGCATACTGGGTGACCGCAGGGCCAAAATTCACCTCTTCCACTTTGGCTCTGATGCCAAAACTGTCCAAAGTTTGTTCGATCACAGCCGCATTATGTTTAACATCACCTCTGTCAGCTTCTTTTTGAGAAATATCGCTCAATAGAGACATAGGCGGGTATATCCAGGTCGATTTTGAAGAAGTTGGAAAAGATCTTATCGTAATTGAGGAATCTCTACCTTGTGTTTGGGTAACCCGTAACGCTGCCATTTTGCCTTTTTCTTCATACTTTTTTTCTAAAATCAACTGTTTTTCTTCTTTTTTATCAGTCAAAAGAGGTTTTTTCATCATCTCTCTAAATAAGTAGTTTTTCAAAAAAATAAAACCCGACTTTAAAAGATTAAAAATAAAGATAAAAAAGATGTCAATCGACGTATCTAAAAACAAAACCAAACCGATAACAAAAATGACTGTCATGATAATAATGGCTCCAACTAAGGAAAAATCAAGAGAGAGATTATCAAATATTGTCTTTCCAAAATCGCCCGACTGAAAAATCCCCAAAAGAGCGATAAAAACCATGATAATCCCTCCAGAGATATTGGGTTTGATGAATTTGAGGCGTCTTGTATTGAAAAAATGGGCGGAAACTAAGATCAAAATAAAAGGAAGAATTATCGATAATCCCCCAAAGCCGCCAACTAGAAATTGATTGAGTCGGAATAAGAGTCTTCCTGATCCTTCATTGGATAAATTTTTGGCATAAGAAACTAATGAGACTAATGAACTACCGATCAAAATAAAACCCAAGATATTAAAGATCGTCTGTTTATTAATTTTGAACTTAAAAAAAGGTAGCCTAATTAAAGACCTTCTTCTTGCCATATTAATAATACTACTTATGGCAAAAGCGAAAATCAACCGATTACCACAAACTTTCCACCCTACGGGTGGAAAATAGAAAGATGGCAATTCGATTTTTTTGGATTGTCAAAATAACCAAAAAACCTCATTTTGTAGACTATAATCCGTTGACATCTTTTTTTTACACCCGTAGGGTGTAATTATGACATTAAAAAGACCACCGCTTTCTACTAACGAGTTTTATCACGTTTATAATAAGTCCATCGCTGACGAAAACATTTTCGATAATTTAAGATATTTGGGTAAAATTTTAGAAATCGTTGATTATTATCAATATAATCAGAGAATAAAACTATCTAGATTTTATAGTTTACCTAAATTACTACAAGAAAATTATTTAAAATATGTTAAAAAATCCAGCCCTTTAATTAATATTTATTCTTTTTCTTTTATGCCAAACCATTTTCATTTTCTTTTAAAACAACTTGAAGATAATGGAGTTAAGAAATTTCTTAGTAATATTCAAAATAGCTACGCTAAATGTTTTAATCTTATAAATAATCGAAATGGTTCTTTGTTTTTAAATAGTTTTAAATATAAAAGGATTATTAATGAAGAAACATTTATCCATGTGTGTAGGTATGTCCACTTAAATCCAGTCACTTCTCATCTTATTGAATTTAACCAACTAGTTAATTATCCTTTCTGTTCTTATTCTTGGTATTTAAACAATAACTTAAACAGGTTTGTTAATACCGATTTGATAATGAGTAATTTTAAAACTAAAGATAGATTTATTAAATTTCATAAAAACCAAGTCGATTATCAAAGAAGATTAAAAGAAATAAAAGATTTGTTAATGGAATAGCTTTCCATTCTTTCCACCCTACGGGTGTCAGGTAGAAAAATAGTCTTTTTCTTCTTCAAATTTAATTGGGGCGACATTTAACTGTTCGCGAGGAATTCCTAAATTTAATCCATAATCAACAAATTCTTTCCAGGTCGACTTATCAAGGGTTGTATAAAAAACTTTATTCTTAAATATGACGATTAATTCTCTTCTATTATAAAGATGAGTATAATATAGTTCGTTTTCCTTTAAATTATTTTGGATTTCCTTAATAGTCTCTTTAATTACTTCATCTTCTACTTCAATACCGTAAAGTAACCAATCAGTATCAGTACTTTTCCTTTTATTGAAGATTTTAAAAAAATTAACAAATTCACGATTTTTAAATTCTTTATCAAGAATTATTCCGTGATACATAATTTTATCCTAACATCTGAAGATTTATTCTGCCCATACTGTCAATTTGATAGACTTTGACGCGGACTTTTTGGCCGATCTTGACGACGTCGTATGGATTTTTGACAAAACCTTTACCCATTTTTGAGACGTGAACCAAACCTTCTTTACCAGGCAGCATTTCGACAAATGCCCCAAACTGCAAGATTCTTTTTACTTCGCCTTCAAACTCCTCGCCGACCTGAATTACCCGAGTTATGTTATTTATTTGGGCAACCGCCTCATCGACTTTAGCTCGATCCAGTCCGCTAACTGTCACCTTTCCATCATCTTCAACGTTAATTTCTGTTTGGGTTCTGGCAATTAAAGCGCGGATATTTTTTCCGCCCGGTCCGATAATCTCGCCAATTTTGTCTGCCGGAGGCGTTAAAACGACTACTTTAGGTGCATAGCGGGAAATTTCTTTTCTCGGTTTATCAATAACTTTATTCATCGCTGCTAAAATTTCCAGTTGAGCTTTGTTGGCTTGTATAAAAATATCTTTAATCATTTCTTGTGTCAGGCCTTTATTTTTGACATCAAGCTGAATCGCGGTAATACCATCGGCGGTTCCGGCAATCTTAAAATCCATCTCTCCGGCAAAATCTTCTAGACCGACGATATCAGTCAATACCACATAATCCTTGTCAGATTTTGACATAAGACCCATGGCTACACCTGCTACCGTCGCCTTTAAAGGAACACCTGCATCCATCAGTGATAGAGATGATCCAGAAACGCTACCCATCGACGAAGACCCGTTTTCCGCTAAAATCTCCGAGACGACACGGATGGCATAAGGAAAATCTTCAACCTTAGGCAGTACCGGCTCAATCGCTTTTTCAGCCAGCGCTCCGTGACCGATCGCCCGGCGTGACGGACCCATCATCCGACCGACTTGTCCATAAGAATAAGGCCCGTCAGAATAGTGATGGATGTATCTTTTTGCCTCTTTTCCTTCAGGTCCTTCGATTAACTGCTCAAGTGTCGTTGAACCTAAAGTCGTAATAGAAAGTATCTGTGTCTGACCTCTTTGGAACAATGCTGAACCATGAGTTCTTGGCAGCATGGAAACTTCAACATGAAGATCTCTTACCTGATCAAATTTCCTGCCGTCCGGCCGAGTCTTCTTCTCTAAAATATTTTTTTTGATCGTTTCATAGTTGTTTTTGGTAATTGTTGCCATGATCTGTTTACCATCATATTTCTTTTCCAAATCTTCATAGATTGAGGAAATAATTTCTTGAAGCATCTTGTCTTCGCTTCCGGCTGTTTCCGCTTCTTGTTTGACCGCTTCTGCAACCGGTTTGGCATATTTCCCTTTGATTAGTTTTAGAATTTCTGGATAGTTTTTTTCATCTGGAACTATGTCTTTTTTCTTGCCTATTTTTTTGGCAACCTTTTCTATAAATTCAATAATTCTTTGATTTTCTTTTTTTGACATCTCAATTCCTTCTTGAATAATTTCATCTTTAATAATATCAGCTTTGGTTTCAATCATTAATACTTTATCTTTTGTTGAAGACACAACCAAATCAAGACTGGAGAATTCTTCTTCATTTTCAGTTGGATTTAAAATAAATTCTGTTTCTTTTTTTTCACCCGAGGTGATATAGCCGATTCGGACCGTAGAAATCGGACCAGCCCATGGAATAGAAGATACAGAAAGGGCGGCTGAGACAGCAATGGCCGAAAGGACAGCTGGATCATTAACACCGTCAACTGATAATAAGGTAATAACTACTTGAACTTGTTTTTTATAGGTTTTAGGAAACAATGGTCTTATTGATCGATCGATCAGTCTACCTGTCAATACGGCATAATCTGAAGGTCTACCTTCTCTTTTAATCCAGCGGGATCCTTTGATAAGTCCACCCGCATAAAGTTTCTCTGCATATTCAACCGAAAGGGGAAAGTAATCAATGTTAGGATTTTCCGGCCCGACAGCCACGGTAACCAATACAGCAGTATCGCCTAATGTAGCGTAAACAGAGGTATCGACTGCTTGGGCTAACTTTCCAAATTGAAGAGTCAATTTTTGTCCGTCAATTTCGAAAGATTCTTCGATTATTTTCATTATTTTTTGAGACCGAGTTCTTTGATTAATTTTTTATACCTTTTCTCGTCCAATTTTTGTAAATAATTGAGAATTCTTCGCCTTTTGGCAATTACTTTGAGTAAGCCTCGGCGCGAATGATTGTCTTTTTTGTTGACATCAAGATGTCCTGTTAATTTGCCGATTTTATGAGAAAGCAGGGCCGCTTGGACTTCCGGAGAACCGGTGTCGCCTTTACCCTGAGCAAACTTTTCAATGATCTTTTGCTTATCATCTGGTAATTTTGTCATATTCTCTTCCTCCGTCATCCCGACCCCGCTCAGCGGGGGAGGGATCCTATTAATAAAGACTAAATTCTAATAATAGAATAAGATTATAATAGATTATTATGCTAGTTGCAATACTTTTTTTGCTCTTAATTATCACTGGAATAATCATTTTTGTTCCGCCTTTTCATTGGCTCATTATCTTTTCCCTAATCGCCCTAATTTCCTTGATAACTTTTCTAGCTTTGAGACTTTTTGTCAAACTTAAGTACACTATTCTAATTTCTCTATTAATTTTTTTTACTCTTTCTCTTCTTTCTCTAGGTTTATTCGACCCAGTCAATGTAGTTTTAACAATAAGCTTGTTTGTAGGAACTTTAATATTAATTAAATAAATTTCGATTATAATATAATCCTCATATATGGTAAAAAAACATTTCTACATTACGACCACCGCTCCTTATGTCAATGCCGATCCTCACATCGGTTTTGCTTTGGAAATAGTTCAAACCGATGTTATTGCCCGATTTCATCGCCTGATAGGTGATGATGTTGCTTTTGGCTTTGGAACCGACGAACATGGACTGAAAATTTATAGAGAAGCCATTAAAGCCAAAAAGGATCCCTTAAAATACTGCGACCAATATGCCAAAAAATTCGACGATTTAAAAAAAGCGCTTAATTTGTCGACAACCCATTTTATCCGAACTACAGACCCAGAACACATTAAAGCTGCGCAATACTTCTGGACTCGCTGCTTTAAAAACGGCGATATCTATAAAAAAAATTACCGAATCAAATACTGTGTCGGCTGCGAACTGGAAAAAACCGATTCTGAACTGGAAAACGGCTTATGTCCGCTTCACCCCAATCTAAAGATCGAAATCTATGACGAAGAAAATTATTTTTTCCGTTTTTCAAAATATCAAAAAAAACTTTTGGAACTTTACGAAAAAAATCCTGATTTTGTTATTCCAAAAAACAGACTGCTGGAAATAAAAACTTTTGTTGAAAAAGGCCTCGAAGATTTTAGTATTTCCCGACTCAAAAAAAAGATGCCATGGGGAATCGATGTACCAGGCAACCAGGACCACGTTATCTATGTCTGGTTTGACGCTCTGGTTTTTTATATTTCGATTCTTGGTTGGCCGAATAACGAAAAAGAATTTACTAAATGGTGGCCGGGATTTCAAACTGCCGGAAAAGACAATCTCCGTCAGCAAACAGCCATCTGGCAAGCGATGTTAATGTCAGCGGGTTTACCTAATTCAAAACAGGTTTTTATTCATGGTTTTATCACTGCCGACGGAAAAAAGATGAGTAAAAGTCTAGGCAATGTCATTAATCCTTTTCATCTAGTAAAAAAATATGGCGTAGATGCTGTTCGTTACTATTTGCTTCGGGAAATTCCTCCTGCTGACGACGGTGATTTTTCTTATCGAAGAATGAAAGAAATTTATAATGCCGACCTGGCTAATGAATTGGGGAATCTTGTTTCTCGTTTGACTAATCTCGGTGAAATAGATGGATTAGAAATTAAGGACAAGTTCTCGACAGGCTCGAACTTTAAATATCCTTCGAGCGAAGTCGAGAAGCAATTTAACAATTTTCAGTTTAATCTTACTATGGAAAACATCTGGAGCCAGATAAAAAAACTTAACAAACAAATTGATGACTTCGCTCCCTGGAATAAAAAAAAAGAAGAAAGAAAAGAATTCCTATTACAGTCTATCAATACATTAAAATCTATAGGCTGGCAACTGCAACCTTTCTTGCCGGAAACTGCAGATAAAATCAACAAATCAACTCAAGGAAAAATTAAAAAAATCACGCCATTATTTCCAAGATTAACCTAATGTCATTGCGAACGAAGTGAAGCAATCCCTGCCTGCCGGCAGGCAAGGTCAAAAAGAGATTGCTTCGTCGCTTCTCTCCTCGCAATGACAAGATAACTTATGAGAAACTTAAATAACATAAAAACATTAATCAAAAAAAGAAAACGAAACATCGTCGTTCTTGGACTTTTAGCTGCTTTTTTCTTTATACTTTTTTACATTTTTTATAATTTGCCTAATCCATATAAATTAAGAGACTTCCAAGCCACGCCTTTATCGACCCAGATCTTTGACCGAAATGGCAAACTTCTATACGACATTTATAAAGAACAAAACCGTACCCCTGTCAAGCTCAAGGATTTACCTAAATATATTACCGAAGCAACGATTGCCATAGAAGATAAAGACTTTTATCGTCACCAGGGAGTATCTTTATTGGGAGGTATTTTAAGAGCGATTAAAGATACCTTTTTAACAACACGTGTTCAAGGAGGATCAACTATCACCCAGCAGTTAATCAAAACTTCACTTTTGTCTCCCGAACGAACGATCAGACGAAAAATAAGGGAAATCATTCTGGCTCTTTTTACGGAAAAGATATATACCAAAGATGAGATTTTGGAGATGTATCTCAACCAGGTTCCATATGGCGGCGCCGCCTACGGTATAGAACAGGCGAGTCTTTTATACTTTGATAAGTCAGCAAAAAAACTTTCTTTGGCCGAAGCCGCCTTTTTAGCCGGGTTACCCCAGGCACCGTCTTTGTATTCTCCGTATTTGAATCCTGAGCTTTCTCTAAATCGAAAAAATACTGTTTTGGACCAGATGTATAAACAAAAATATATAGACAAAAAAACTTATGAAAAAACAAAACCGGAAAAATTAGATATCAAACCGCCAAAAAATATTATCAAAGCGCCTCACTTTGTTTTCTACGTAAAAAAAATCCTTGAAGAAAAATATGGTAAAGAAACAGTTGAAGAAGGAGGTCTCAAAGTTACCACCACTTTAGATTTAGATATTCAAGAACGAGCCGAAAAAATTCTCAAAGAAGAACTGGAAAAAGTCAAAAACCTTGATGTCAGTAACGGTGCAGTTTTAGTTACCCGTCCGCCAACCGGTGAGATATTAGCGATGATCGGATCGGCTGATTATTTTGCTAGCGGATCTGGAGCTTTTAATGTAACAACTGCTCTTCGTCAACCAGGATCATCAATTAAACCGATTAATTACGCTATTGGTCTTGAAAGAAAACTGGTGACACCAGCGACAGTTTTTATTGACTCGCCTACCTGTTTTACCGGAGGCGGCCAACCTCAAGCTTATTGTCCAATCAACTACGACGGCAAGTTTCACGGACCAACCGCCTTAAGATTTGCTCTCGGGAATTCTTATAATATCCCAGCTGTCAAGATGCTCGCCTTCAATGGTGTCAAAGAATTTGTTGCTTCTTCTTCGGCTTTTGGCATAACCACCTTTAAAGATCCGAAAAACTACGGGCTGTCTTTGACTTTGGGCGGCGGTGAAGTCAGGATGACCGAGATGGCTCAAGCTTTTTCTAGCTTTGCCAATCGAGGGAAGGTAAAAAAACTGACTGAGATTTTGAAAATCGAAGACAAACTGGGAAAAACTCTCTATAAATTTGAAAATTCAAACTTTATTCAAGATGTAAAAAAACCTATGACCGCTCCAAGTTCACTTTCAATTACAGGTCAAAAAGCAATTTCTCCAGAAACGTCTTTTTTAATCTCCCATATTCTTTTGGACAATAATGCCAGATCGGCCGCCTTTGGCGAATCATCTTATCTTAATGTTCCAGGCCACGCCGTCTCGGTCAAAACCGGAACCACCGATGACAAACGGGACAACTGGACGATCGGCTATACTCCTAATTTTCTAACCGCAGTTTGGGTCGGCAACAATGACAATACACCGATGAATCCTTATCTGACGTCTGGTGTCACCGGAGCAGCGCCGATTTGGAACCGCGTCATGACCAGCGTCCTTAAAAACCAGCCTGATCTTTGGCTGATCAGACCTGATACGGTTGTTGGCAAACAGGTTTGTTGGGATTCCGGAGACTTGGCTGTTAAAGGAGATGATGGCAAAGAAAACTGTTCTTCCCGTTTTGAATATTTTATCAAGGGTACAGAGCCAAAAGAATCCCACATTCAAAAAGCCACTGTTCCTGTGACTAAAGACGATAAACTAGCGCCGGCAAACTGGCCGGAGGTTGAAATGAAAGAAAAAACCATAATTAAAGACATGTTTGGCATGTACTGTGTTGACTGTTCACACAACAAAGAACCATCTCAAAATATTAGGTTATAGTATGAAATGCGAACACTTATCAATATGAATTTTGTTAATTTCTATAAAACCATAAAAACTATTGCCATCGTTGGTTTATCTGATAAACCAGACCGACCGTCTTATCAAGTTGGAAAATATCTACTCAATCATGGTTTTAAAATTATTCCTGTAAATCCTAATATTGAAAGAGTCTTTGGTCTAAAAAGTTTTAAAAGTTTAAAAGATATCAAAGAACCTGTCGACGTCGTTGATATTTTTAGAAAATCGGAATTTGTTGAACCTATTGTTGACGAA
>PFOE01000083.1 GCA_002792355.1 Candidatus Roizmanbacteria bacterium CG_4_10_14_0_2_um_filter_36_35
AATCCCTTTTTCTGGATTAACAACAAATCCGGTTTTTCCGTCAACAATTAATTCCTTGACTGAGCCGCGGTCAAAGCCAATAACCGGCGTGCCACAACTTCCAGCCTCGGCCATTACCAGGCCGAATGGTTCATACCAGTTGATGGTCATTAAAAAAGCACGGGCATTTTGCATCAACTTAGCGACTTCTAGTTTAGTTAATGTCAACTCTGAAGAAATCGGGCTCAGCCATTTAATTTTATCGTTAAGATTTGGTTTGACATCTTGATTATAAAAATTCATGTCTTCGACGTTGCCGCCCAACATTAATTTGGATCCGGTTTCTTGCGCCAGTTTAATTGCCCATCTGATTCCTTTTGGATCCATAAAACTTCCATCAGGGTTTTTTGCTTTTGACAGCCGGCCGAGCCATAATAAATAATCATCTTTTTTTTCCTGATAAGAATAAATATTGGTATCGATGCCGTTGTAAATTACTTTATAAATTTTCGCTTTTTTGAAAAGTTGTCGATGGACCTGAGAAATCGATATCAAATAAGTATTAGGAAATAAACTCAAGACTTCGTCTAATTCTGGAAAGTATTGGGCGTGAATGGTGGAAACGATCGGCGTTTTAACCTGATTACTGATGAGAAGATTGATAAATTCCGGATAGGTGTGATTATGGATGATATCAAAGTTCGGCCCGATTTCTTCGATTTTTTTGGCTAATTTAACCAGATAGGCGGTCTCGGCATAAAAAGGATTTTCAAAGACCGGCATATCGACAAAACCTTTTTCAATAACCGGAATAATTTTTACACCTGGTATATAACTATCACCAGTTCCCAAAAGACTAATTTTATGACCTTTTTTCACCAGACCATTGACAATTTCATAGATTACACGAGGTCTTGAAGCCAGCATATCTGGAGAAACCTTCCTTTTCAAAAGAGAAACAAGCAAGATCTTCATAGAATCATTTTACATGATTTTTTCCGTTGTTGGGCTTTGGTTTTTACAGAGATTTTTCGTAGAGATGATAAAATTTGGTAGCGATTTTTTCCCAGTTGAATTTTTCCATGACGGTTTTGTAAGCTTTATCTCCCATCTTCCATCTTAATTTATCGTCGTTAAAAAGAAGATTAACTTTCTCGGCAATAAGAGCCGGCGAGCGGGGTCTGATTAAAAAGCCATTGACGCCGTCTTTAACAATAGTGGTTACTCCTCCCTTTCGAGAGACAACGACAGGAGTTTTATGAGACATGGCTTCAAGAATTACTAATCCTAGAGGTTCATTCCAGACTGAAGGAGCGACGTAGACATCGGCGCGAAGATAGAAATCGTTAATGGTATCAAGTCTGCTTGAGAAGTAGCCGACCATATGGATATTAGTTAGTTTATATTTAGTTATTAAGCTTTCTAGATATTTCTTTTCCGGTCCGTCGCCGGCGATGACGATCTCCGCCTTGATTTGCCGAGCCGCTTTAATGAGATATTCAACACCTTTGTGTTCGGTCAATCTTCCGGTGAAAAGCACCATTTTATCGTATTTAAAATTATATTTTTTGTCAATCCAGGAAACGTCTTTATTAAAGTCTGTGTCATAACCGATGCCAGCGGGAATGGTTTTCATTTTTTTATATAAATCATGGCCAAACATATCAAGATACCACTGGCGGGTAAAGTTGCTGTTGGCAGTAATAAATTTTGCTCTTGTAGATGCATCTCTCACCAGTGATTTCCAACGCCCGTCCTCTTTAAAATAATAAAGGTCGCTGCCATGAGTGGTAATTAAATAGGGAATTCTGTAAAGATTCGCCAACTGTCTGGCGATTGGCGGAAGAAAAGCCGTATGGAAACAGTGGATAAGATTTGGTTTAAATTTTTCAATTACTTTGGCAGTTTGCAGGAGATAATAGTTATATATCTTAATATGGTCTTGGTTGGACATTTTTGAATATTTTTTTTCATTAGGTAGTTCAGGGTTGCCGACAAAAACTCCCATCTTTGGCGGTTTGAGAGATCTGATTTTTGCTCCGGGCATTTTTCTTCTTTCCGGAGCCACAATTAAGGCTTCAAAATGATCAGGATAGTGTTTCTTAAGATTCCTAACCAATCTTCTTAACCAATTTCCTGATCCGTTGCCCCATAATGGAAACATGTACAGGTAAAGCACTTTCATATCTTTTGAGAAATTATATCATCTTTTTTTAAAAATCAACTTAAAACTAAAAAGTGTTGATTATATACGACAGGGTATATCGTTAATTTTTTCCCGCCTCTTCGCCCTATTTCCATACTTTTGTAGGTTATAGTCCATAGACAAAAGAGTTCATAAGGTTTATAAAGTCTATAAAGTCATAAAGCTTACTATCTGTAGAGAGGTATTTTTCTTTACAGACTTTCGACTTTACGACTTTATGACTTTAAATTATATGCACGGACATTTCATCTATGAACGGTTAGGACACTATATTACCAGGAAGAGGTATAAGATGAAACTGTCGCAAGAAGAAATGGCATTTAGATGTGGCATTGATCGTACCTATTTATCGAGGATTGAGAAAGGAAGAGCTAATCCTTCACTGAGATCGCTGTGCAAAATCGCTAAAATTTTGAAAACTCGCTTGACAAAGATGTTTAAATATTTATAAAGATGTTGGATATAAACGATATGGTATATGAGAGAAAAAATATTGTTGTTATCTTCTAAAATATCAACTTTGTAGGTTATAACCAACTGAAATAAGAGAAAGATTTTAATATCATTCCTCAATATGCGAGGAAACTTCTACTATAAGAGATTGGGAGAGAACATTGTTTCTAGTCGAAAAAAACAAAAACTTTCTCAATATAAACTGGCTACCTTATCTGATGTTGACCGTAGTTATTTAGCCGAAGTGGAAGAAGGTAAGGCTAATCCGTCGATAAAATTTCTTCATAAAATCACTAAAGCCTTAAAAATCAGCGTCAAAGAGTTATTAAAAAAGTTATAAAAACTGAGTTTTTAGTTGGGAAAGGAGTTTAGGGAAAATTTCTGTTTGTAAAAGTTGTTTTTCTTTAGGTAAAAAGTTTTTTAAGACATAAGCTTCACCTGGGATCTTGTTTTTTGGTTGACGATTATCAACACCAATTCTTACTCTCCAGAAATCTTTGCTTTTTAGCTGTTGTTCAATTGATTCTAGACCGTTATGGAGGCGCGGACCAACCGTAAACTGAATATGGAATTTGCCTAAAGGAATATCTAAGTCATCATGGATGATGACTAAATTTTCAATTTTCAATTTACAATTACCAATGAGTTTTTTGACAAAGATTCCTGATTGATTCATAAAGCAGTCGGTTTTATAGAATTTGAAATTTGAAATTTGAAATTTATTTGAATCTTGGGATTTGGAGCTTTGGATTTGAAGGTTTTCAATTAGATAATTAATGAATTGAAAACCGACGTTATGCCGATTATTTAGATACTTTTTTCCTGGGTTTCCCAAACCCACAATTAAAATCATAGTTATTATTATAGTTAATTTTTTGTTATAGTTTATATAACTATTAAAAATTATTAATTTTCAATTTTCAGTTTTCAATTTTCATTGAATTTTCAATGTCTTAGTTTTCAAACTTAAAACTTAATATTCATTGAAAAATAAAAAATTCAAAATAAAAATTCTTAATTATGCCTAACTATATTTCTGACTCTACTAAAACTCACTGGATGGTTAGTAATCCAAAAAGATTAGTCCGTACAGGCATGGATGGTAAGCCATTTCGTTGTCCTTTTTGTCCGGGAAACGAAGCTGATACTCCGCCTGAAATCTATCGTATCGGCGGAGGAGAAGCCAATAAACCTGGTTGGCAGATAAGAGTCGTTCCTAATTTGTTTCCAATCACAGAAATTCACGAAGTAATTATCCATTCGCCTGAACATGAAAAAAATATCGAGGATTTTTCTCTTGATCAAGTAGAAAATATTATCAAAACTTATATTAATCGTTTTAATTTTTTAAAAGACAAAGGCAAGGTTTTTATCTTTCATAACTGTTCTTTAGTCAGCGGGGCTTCATTAATACATCCTCACTCGCAACTTTCTCTGGTTCCAAATGATATTCCAACCAAAACATTAGCCGTTCAACCAGTAGTCAATATTGTTGAACAGATTGAAGAGTTTGTCAGTTACTGTCCGGAATATTCGGAATGGGCATATGAACTGTGGATAACAAAAATTACAAATGACAAATTACAAATGACAAATGAATTACAAATTACAAATTTTAAAAATATAAACGAAACACAGATAAAGGATTTAGCAAAGATTCTTCAATCATCAATTATCAAACTAAAAAAAATCCACACTAATAATTCTCATTATGCAAAGAAAGCGTTTGGGTATAATTTTTATATCTATCCATACGACTCTTGGTATCTGCGCATCATTCCTCGTTTTATGGAGCGAGCCGGATTTGAGCTGTCGACGGGGATTATGGTAAATAGCGTGGAGGCGAGGGAAGCGGCCAAGAAATTGAGAGAGATTAAGTAATTTCTACCTATTGACATTTATTTTATTGTATTTATAATATATGTACATGGTAAAGCAGGAGAGTATAATAGAATTTGAATGGGATAAAGGAAATATTGATAAAAATTATGAAAAGCATGGAATTACGCCAAATCAAGCAGAAGAAGCTTTTTTGGATGAAAGATTAAAAGTTAAAAAAGATTTTAAACATTCTCAAAAAGAAGAAAGACAGATTGCTTTAGGAAAAAATTTAACAAAAAATATTTTATTTATTGTTTTTACCAGAAGAAAAAATAAAATTAGAATTATTTCGGCCAGAATGGCCAATATAAAAGAAAAAAGAAACTATGAAAAAACTTAAAAAAATTCCGTATTTCAAATCAGAGGTTGAAGAAAGGAAATTTTGGCAGAAAGTCGATTCAACAGAATATGTCGACTATTCAGATCTTGAAAACTGGCAGTTCCCAAATCTAAAATTAACAAGCAGACCTATCACCATAAGACTGCCGAATACCTTGGTAGATCGTTTAAAAATAAAAGCCCACCAGAATGATATTCCTTATCAGACTTTAATCAAAAGAATTCTGTTTGAAGCGGTAGCTTAAAAGCTAATTTCTGCCTAATTTTCCTTATTCCATGGTTTATGGAACGAGCCGGATTTGAGCTGTTGACGGAGATAATGGTAAACAGTGTGGAGGCGAAAGAGGCGGCAAGGAAGTTAAAAGAAATAAAGTCTTGATTTTAAATTAAGCATGTTTCTCTTTACTTGCTAATAAACCAAGAGCACCTAATAATCCAAGAATGCTGAAACCTCCTGTCAACAAACCTTTCTTGCTCTTTCTTAAAATTTCTTGTCTATCCCATATTTTTTGTAGCTTTTCTAGTCTATCCCGAGATTGTTCATCGGTCGCTGTTTTAATATCAGGCGGTTTGGCAATCTCGCCGCTACGGAATAACTCTACTACTAGTTGACCATCTTCTGGTGACAAAGTACCAGCGTTTAATTGGTCAAAATAATCTTTAAGAAATCCTTCTTTAAAGGCTTTGATTGTGTCAAGACAAACCAAACTCTCAGTTTCGGCCAGAACTCTTTGTACTTCCCATTGCCTATATATTTCATTAGTTAGCTTAACAGTATGAGGTTTACCTTCAATAGTCATAGTGATAGTGTCACCAATTTTCTTTTTATTAGCTTCAAGAAGAAGTTTTAATCTAATTACTTCTTGGGCAGCTTGATTTTGGGTTTCACTTAAACTGACCGCATTAACTCCTAGTTCAGAAAATAAGGTAATAATTTGTCGTGGATTATCGACTATATATCCATTATCTTCAAAAGGTTTTAACAGTTCAGCCACTCTTTTTGCATTACGTTCGTTAGCAGCTTCAAGTACTTTAGTATCTTGTTGATCTTTAGGAATTGGTGTTTGAGGGAACATTCTTTCAAGAAACTTTCTTATATCATCGACTGTTAAAATACCGGCCGCTTCAAGCGCCTCTTTTAATTTCATCCGATCAAATTTTATTTCCGAAGTCGGAGGATTGCCGCTTACAGCATCGACATAAGCCTGAACGAGAGGACGTTGGTCTTCGGGAAATGAATCGATATTGGGAGCGATATCTTGGACGATACAGGCTTTAATCAGATCGCTTCTGGAAATCAATTGACCTTTATTTCTTTCAGAAAATCTCTGTGGGTTTCCCGGGCTTGTGGCGTCTTCTACTTTCAGATCGAAAGAGTCTCCGACAACATTTGTTACAGAAATAACTCTTAGATGGTGTCCGGCCCAGTCTGTAATTATTATATTCTTTGTTGCTAATATTTGATATTCAGCATTGTTGGATGCATTTTTTTCGTTGGCGGCATCAAGTGATCGTTGCTCTAATGATTGAATCGCCCGTAAATTAACCAATCGAGCATTATTGGGATCTTTTAAAAATTTACTTTGTTCCTGTGGAGTCAGATTTAGATATCGTTGATAAGTCGCCTCTGCCTTTTGCATTAACAGAGTTACACCTACTTTTTCTGCCGCATCTGGATTCAGGCTAATTTCGTCTGCAGTGCTTCCTGCCTCCGTTTGTTTAGGAGTGTCTTGTGGTTGAGTTTCCGGTACTGACGCCGGTAGCACTTGTGGTGGAGATTCTTGTTCCAGTTGTACGGGTTGAGATACAGCTTCGGTCATTGGTCCATCTAACATAGCTTCGGTCATTGGTCCATCTAACATATATTATTAATGATACTTGAATTTGTTTGATAATTCCAATATTATTTATTTATATATGTTAGACGGACCTCAGACTCGAGAAGTATCAAGTCAAACCTTGGATGTATTGGATAATCTTCCGCAGAAAGTTGCCGGTACAAAAGCCGCCACAGGAACTGATGCTTTATTTCAACAAGCAGGTGTTAATGCCTCAACTCAACCGCAAAAAGTTCCAGAAAAGAGCCCAACATTCAGTCGATCAAAGTTTTTCCGAGTAGAAAGTACTGGTGTTGAAACAAAAAATTGGCGAAAAAAAGAGCTAGGGCAAGAAAAAAAAGACATCCAGTTTAGCGCCGAAATGAGAGATCAAATGACGCAATTCTTGACGAAACATATTGGTAAATTGGTCGGTTCTACCGAAGGTATATCTACGCCTCAAATTCTAAAAGATTTTCCGCTGGAAGCCGATTTGATTCAAGCATTAACTAAGGATGGTAAAGTGGATGAGATGTTGGTAAGGAATTTTTTGGAAACCGAAGCCGGTTGGCAAACAGCAATTCAACTACTTGAACACGATACCGGCTTAAAGATATTTGCTAGCGGATTAGTAGCGAATATCAATCCGGATTCTGTTCGTCAATATATGATTGACCCTCACACCATGTATCTTCATGAAGATCAAGGATGGTTAAGGCATCAATTGTCTGAAAGATTTTTTCCATGGCTTAAAGAACCAGCATTAAGAGCAGGTGGCCGGCCGGCAACAACATGGACAAAAGGTAAAAACCTACTAGCTCATCTAGCTGGTTATGGAGGAGCCACTAGTTTAGCCGGTGGTATTGCCGCTGCGGGTAGTCCTGTTGGAGCAGGAATTATTGTCGGAGCCGAAGCAGCAGGCGGGATCGTCGAAGGCGCCGCATATTCTTTAAGAAACGGAGTGATCATAGATTTGAAACAGTGCGTTCAGACGTTTAATGTCCTTAAAAACGGTTCAGCCGAGCAGAAACTATATTTGAAAAAAGTAATAGGTATAGATTTAGATGACTTTAAGGTCAATGCCGCGGGAACCGGAATAGAAGTCATTTCAGGAGGCCCGGGTGGAAGAACTATCGAGAGCCTATCAGCTAACGTGACAAAGAATGAGATTTATCAAGGTTTATTAGCCAGGGCTCAGTTTTATAAAGAAGCGGGCGTGCTTCCTGAAGTTTTGGATTCCCTGCCTGAAGAGTTCTTGTATAAAGGATTACCTTCCCCAGAGCAAACCGGAAGTGTTTGGTCAGCGAGAATAATGGAGATATATAAACCAAATGATCCCAGCCGCACCGGTAAGAGTATAGAAGAAAATATCCGTGACTATATGGCGGCAAGACAACAGGCAATGACGGAAATAATAAGGGATTATTTGATAAAAACCGTTGATGGAGAAGCTAATAGCGCTTTTGTATCAAGAAATCGAAGAAGAATCGTTGATTTGCAAAATCCTGAAAGCACTTTAAGAAAAGATTTGATTGCTCCGGAAACAAGAAGAATAGACGAATTAACAAAACAAAAAACTGAATTAGAGACAGGGGAATTCGCTCCGGTGAATGCCTACGATGCAGAACTTACTAAATTTGAAAAAGCCAAACAGGAATACGAAACGACATATCCTGATGATTTTTCTGCTGGTCCAATTGAATTAGCAATTAAAACATATGAAGATTTAATATCAACAAAAAGTACCGATTCACATTCTTTTAAAGAAATATGGGAAGATCTGAGAAGAAGAAAAAAAATAAGATATACTGAAGAAGAAGACAAAGTAAAAGCCTCGATTGATGCAGAAGTCGCACAGATTAATGCATTACCTGCTAAACAAAGGCAGAGCGAAACGGCTGACTGGATAGATCGTAGATACCAAAGAGGCGAGAAAACAGTTGATGCTGAATTCAAAAGAGAAGAAGATGAATTAACTGCTGAAGAGGAAAAAATCAGAACTAAAATAGCCAAACTGAAGGAGATAAAAGAAAGAATAGACGCGGCTGATAAAGCAAAAAAAGAAAAAGAAGATCCTATCTGCAGTAAGGCAAAAGAAAATTTATCCGCAATGGAGAGTGATTTCACCACTATAACCGTATGGGGTATTGACGAATCAAATTTAAGGAATTTGACCATCGATGAAATAATGGCAAGGATAAATTCCCTTTCGGTTAAGAGTCATAAGGGTAGGTGGACTGAAGCTCATAACTTTGATCAGGATAAAAGGGCGATGGTCATTAATGCCATTGCCGAAGCCAAAGCCCGGTTCGAGGAAGGTTTCGACGAGAAAAAAGAACAAAGAGATAAAGACTATGGTGATTTAACAAATATTGGTACTAACCCATGGGGGTTAACTCCTGCTGAATTGAGAAACATGTCAAGACAGAGGTTGATTCATCGTATCCACCAAATTTGGGTAGCAGATAATACTAAGGGTTGGGAAAATACTCTTGCTAACAATACCAACCTAGCCAACCTGAAAAAACTTGACGATGTTATTTTCGAGGCGAGAAATAGAATAATACTTCGCCATAACGCAGTAGTCAGAGCCAAACTAGATGATCTTGACGTTCAAATAAAAGCGCTGACCAAAAGGAAAGAATCCCTTACTTTTGCAACCGATGTCGATATTTTAATCTGTATAACTGATGCTATGGAAAGAACAGGAAAAACTTATCAACAGATTCTTGATGTAATGCGCAGATCTGAAACCTATTTTAGCCCTGATCCTATATCTGCTGATAACAATGCTTTTACCGCCGCTGAAAAAGCTGCTATAAATGGTGAACCAACCTTGACAGGATATTGGAATATGATGGATATGATTTTTGGTTATAGAGAAAGAGATGATCGAAGCGCTTATGCACAAAAGATTGTTAAAACCTTACCTCCTTCGGAGCTATCAGAATATATACGCGATAGTTTAGCTGAAGCAGGCATCACTCTGCCAACAACCACGGATTTAACTGCCAGTTTAACCGTACTTCAGGCCGCTATCAAAGATAATTCATATAATAAATTTGATTTCCAGACAATGATAAGAAATATTCTCAATGGAGATGGCGAGAGAAACGATCAACTAGGTTTAATAGTAAAAGCCAATGCCACAGGCTCATGATTATAAATTAATTTTGTTATTATGGTCTTAACGACTTTGGATATCCTAAAATCGTTACCGTTTGATCAAGAATTTAAAAACCGGATCGTCGACGGATTCGATAAATTCAATCCAGACCAAAAATTCGTTATAGAAAACGTCATTTGGGAGATGTACAACGCGATCTATAAATTAAAATTGAATCGCAATATCGAGATTGCTTTGAAAAAGGTGATAAAAGAACATCTTCCCACTGACAAGAGTTTCTACACAAAAATAAAACAAGAGACAGAAAAAGAAATGGACCTGGAATTCTATAAAAACGTCGAACAAACAGATCTATCGAGAGTCAGATCTAAACTTGAAGAGATTATGAAAAAAAATTAATAATATATGCTTGATGCAACACCAACTCCAGAAATGTTAGTCCCGCCTGTTGTCAAAAATGAATTACATCCTAAAGATTTTACACCATTAGGAGATCATTTATATGAATTAAAAGCTCAAGCAAAAGAACCAGTATCTACTACAACGTCACTAGGTCCAGACCAAGATTATCTAAAAGAACTAAAAGAACAGCTTCAGCAAGCAGCAGTTGAACAAGGTCTGGATCCGGATAAAGTGGTTCCAGAAAACGCAGATGGTCAACCAGAACCTCAACAGAGAAGAATTGGTTTAGTCAAACGAATAAAAAGTTTTTTTACTAGAAGCTGGAATTGGTCAAAAGATTTCATCAATAAATTCGTTAAAAATCTTGAAAGAAGAAACATAATAGCGAAAAGACCCGAACCCGTACCTCCATCAAGAGAATCTCAGCCTTTAGCCCCACCTCAACCTGTTTAACAAATGGTAGTCTTTCTTCTTTTTGTAGACTATAGTCTATAGACAAAAGAAAAACATTGTTATATGGTTATACCTGACTTTCGCAAAAACTATATTTTCTCCATAAATTAGCTTCAATTATTTAAATTTCAGGACACTAACAGGCACAATTGAGTTAAAATGTTTTCGTGGCCTTTATCAGAAAAGTCAAAACTAAAAGTGGAGCAACGGCAGTACAAATTGCTCATAAGGTTGCCGGTCAACTGATAAAGTTAGAACATTTGGGAAGCGCTCACAGTTTCCAAGAGCTGGAAACGTTAATCTCCTTAGCTAAAGAACGATTACGGGGTAATCAGATGTTTTTATTCCCCAATCAGGGGAACAAATTACAAATTGAATTAAGACGGTCGTCTTCCAGTTTTCTCTTTCAGATTTTAAACCGGCAGTATCAAAAATTAGGTTTTTCTCAACTCGAAGATCCTGATTTTGCCAATCTTTGTATTGCCAGAATTGTTGAACCAACTTCTAAATTGGATAGTTTACGGGTACTTACCGTAAAATCATCAGTCAACTTTGTTTTAACCATGTGACCAGTCAAAATCTCAATTTGGTTTTGTATGACGTCACCACCCTATATTTTGAAGTCCAAGAAGAAGATTCCTACCGTAAACCTGGATTATCAAAAGAACGAAGACTCGAGCCACAAATTGTAATCGGACTTTTAGTCGACCAGTTTGGATTTCCGTTGGGGCTCCAAAGTTTTGAAGGCAATACAGCAGAAACTAAAACAATTATTCCTGTTCTTGAAGAATTTCAGAGAGAACATCATTTGAAAAAAATTACCGTGGTGGCTGACGCCGCCATGTTAAGCCGAACAAATTTGGAATCATTAACTGATAATGATTATCACTTTATTGTTGGTTCTCGTCTTACAAAGATTCCCTACGATATTGCCCAGTTTCAAAAACAAAAAACTTTAACTGATAATCAGATTATTACTACTCAAAAAGGTGATTACAGAATTATTTACCAGTACCGAGAAAAAAGAGCCCGCTTGGATATTAAAAATATTGAGACACAAATTGCCAAAGCCAAAAGAATGGTTAACGGAATAGCTCCGGTAAAGCGAAACCGTTTTGTTTCTCTGACAAGCGAGCGAAAAACTTTAAACCAGAGTCTTATTGACAAAGCTTACGCTTTGGCAGGTATCAAAGGTTACGTTACCAATTTAAATCTTCCCCCTCAGGAAATTATTAACGCCTATCATCAGTTATTTGAAGTGGAAGCAAGTTTCAGAATGGCGAAATCTGATCTTAAGGCCAGACCAATTTTTCTCCACAAACGAGATGCGATTGAAGCCCATCTGACAATTGTTTTTACTAGCTTAGCTGTTTCCCGGCGGATAAAGCAACTAACAGGAGTAAGCATTAAACAAATTGTTAATCTCCTTCGACCAATTCGTTCTGGCACAATCGTTATTAACGGCTCAGAATACTCTGCAGAACCGGAAATTCCTAAAGATATCCACAATTTATTGCAAAAACTAGAATCAGGACACTAATTTGCGAAAGTCAGGTACCATGGGTGCCAACTGATAAAAACCAGACTTCGTCTTTCTTAATAAATTCAAATATTATCATCTCAAATCACGAAGAGATTTCAAAAGTTTTCCTTTTCCGGATTTTATTTCTTGGCGACTGTTTTTAAGACTGTTCAAAAGCCGGCCTTCCATCCAAGCGCGAAGGAGATCGCGAAAAAATTCACTTTTGCTAGCATATCGACCCTGTTCCACAGCCTCTTCAATTACTTGATTAAAAGAAAATGGTAGGGAAATATTAACAACGCTTCTCATATTATTGTAATAAATTGTAATATAAATTATTACAAGTATAAGAAATAAAAATAATAATGTCAAGAGGAAAAAGAATATTTAGTCTTCTTATCTATCTCCACCTCTTCATCTGTAAACTGGCATATTGAGAGAGTTTTCTTGTTATTCGAGGGGCAGGTAATCTATAGCAAAATACTTGAGTTGATTTGGCGTTGAAATTAGGAGAGGGGAGGAGTACAATTTTCTTATATGTCAGACAAAGATAAAAGTCGAGCCATTGTTTTAATTGAAAAACTTCGTTTGGTTGAGGCGGAGATTTTTAGGTTGGCATCAAAATATGGAGTGAAAAGCGTTGATGAGCTTGATTCCTTTATTTCTAAGGGTAAAGTAACGGAAAAAAAAGTTGAAGAAGACCTTTTTGTTTTTGATTTTCTAATTAGTCAAAAAAAAGAGTTGGAAAAAGAGACTGAGAGTCTTTCTATAAACAAAGCGGATATATGGAAAAATTTGCAAAATTTGCTCGAATTGCCGAAATTGAATTTTCGGACTTAGTCTTATCTACTCAGGATTTAAATCATAAACTTAGAATTTATCTTAAGGATAAAAGTTTTATTGATTTTTTCTTTACAACCGCGGCAAAAGTCATCCGTTTTTCTTTGCATTGGGAGAGGCAGCATCTTGATAAGACAATCTATAGATTGGATAATATTCCGGATCAAAAATGGAAAAAAGTAAGCTCATTTCCTATCCATTTTCATGATAAAAGCTACGAAAAAGTTACGTCCGCTCCATTTAAGATTGGTAAAAAATTAGATTTGGAAACGATTTTTAGAGACTTTCTCAAATTTATAAGAAAAAATTTTCCACCTCTTCATCTGTAAACTAGCATATTGAGAGAGTTTTGTTGATATTCGAGGGACAAGTAGTCTATAGCAAATTGTTAAATTGATTTGGCGTTGAAATTAGGAGAGGGGAGGAGTACAATTTTCTTATATGAGAACAAAAAAATATCTAACTTTAGCAGAGTATTCGCTTCCTATTGAAATTCAGCATGAAGATGATGTTTTTATAGCTAAATGTCCAGTTTGGAGTGATTGTTTTGCTCAGGGCGATACGATTGATGAAGCTATTAATGAAATTTCCTATGTAGCTTCATCTTTAATAGAGCTTTATAAAGAAGAAGGATTGGAGATACCTTTAAAACTGAAAAAAATCAAAGAAAATAGATCAACTTATTTTAAACTAGATTTTCCCTTGATTGTTTCTGCCAACTAAGAAATTCCATGAAAATTTCACCACAAAAATATCGGCAAGTGATTAAAAAACTTCGTAAACTTGGTTTTGTTTTCCGAAGATCGACCGGTGGTACTCATGAAATCTGGTGGAATGAAAATAAAAAGAAAACCTGTGTTGTCCCGCATCATAAGGAAATAAAATCGGGGACCTTAAAAAGTATTATTAATCAAGCCGGTATAACTGCAGAAGAATTCATAGCAAAATAATATCTCCACCTTTTTAGATGTAAAGCGGCATATTGAGTTTTTAAGTTGTTATGAAGCTCCATAAAATAGGTCTTGTAGGTTATTGTCTATAGACAAAATATTACTAACCTTTATAATAAATTCGAAGCACGAAATCCGAAATTCGAAACAAATTATAATGACAGAAATAATAAATCAAAAACATTACGACCTTGAAGAAAGAACTTTTAAATTTGCAAAGAGAGTAAGACAGTTTATAAAAAAGCTTCCAAAGAATCTAAATAATTATGAAGATTCTTCACAATTAGTAAGAGCTTCTGGTTCGGTTGGGGCAAATTACATCGAAGCTAATGAATCAATAAGTAAGAAAGACTTTATTTTAAGAATTAAAATATCTCGTAAAGAAGCTAAAGAAAGCAGATATTGGTTAGAATTAGTTGATATAAATAATAATTCTAATTTAGAAATTGAACGTAAAGAATTAATAAATGAATCAACAGAATTAATGAAGATTTTTAGTGCAATAATGCGAAAGTGTCAATAGTTTATTAATTTAAATTTATAAATTAATTATTGTTTCGTATTTCGATATTCGAATTTCGAATTTAAATCTACCTTTCTTCTTCCACTCCCAGCAATCGAAGGATGACCTCTTTGCGGTAGCGGCGGTCGCCGCGGGAGTTAATGCGAATAGCGGGTAGTTTTCCTTTTTTTCCCCAGCGTTTGATGGTCAGGGGAGAGATGCGTAAAATTTCTGCTACTTCGCGAATGGTTAGTAAATCAGGTAAGTCGTCAAGCGATATTTTTCTTACTGGTTTGGTAGAGATGGACATAGTTTGTATTATATATAAACAATTTCAAATGTCAAATAGGAGAATTATCTA
>PFOE01000054.1 GCA_002792355.1 Candidatus Roizmanbacteria bacterium CG_4_10_14_0_2_um_filter_36_35
ATAATACACTAAGTATATTATATAATTCAATATGTTAGATCCTTCGTCGCTTCGCTCCTCAGGATGACGGCGGAGGACGATAATTCAATCATAATGAAAAAGAAATTCTTCGTTTTGCTCCGGGCTCTGCGCGTCAGTCAATGGGTGAAAAACTTGGTCGTTTTTACCGCCATTATTTTTTCCGGAAAACTTTTTGATTTTCCCATTCTTTTGAATACTATTTATGCTTTTTTGATCTTTTGTCTTCTGTCTTCAACCTCTTATGTTTTAAACGACATTATCGACTACCCTTATGACCGCAAACACAAAATCAAAAGATACCGGCCGATTGCCTCAGGAGAAATATCTCTCCAGCAGGCCAGTTTTATTGTCTTTATCCTAACTTTGGTCTCTTTAATCTTGAGTTTGTTCTTCTCGCTACCATTTTTTTTCTTAAGTCTGCTCTTTATTCTTCTTCACTTTTTTTACTCGCTCTATCTGAAAAAATATCCGACGATTGATCTTTTTACGATTTCTTTTTCTTTTATGATAAGAGCCTTTGCCGGCGAAGTTGCCTCTGGTTATCATATCCCGATCTGGCTGACATTAACTATTTTTTTCATCTCTCTTTTTATGGCAACGATTAAAAGACATGCAGAGCTCGTTACCCATGGTACGGAAACACGCGAGTCACTTTTCCGTTATAAAGAACACTATCTGGATTTTCTTACTCAAACATTTGCTGCTGCCACCATCCTGGCTTATTCCACTTATACCTATGTAGAAAAGCCTCCCCAGATCCAAACTCTGTTTTCTTCATTTATTACTGAAGTTTTCCCCGGATTTGAGGCAAGAAAATGGATGATGTTGACAATTCCTCTGGTCGTCTATGGAATTGCCCGCTACGCCCAGCTTCTTTATGAAAGAACCGAGGGCGAGCGGCCGGAAAAACTGATTACAAGCGATGTCCCCCTGATTGTTACTATTGGTTTGTGGGGGACGATTGTAGTGAGTCTGATTTATTTGTTGTAGGCCTTTGCCCTGGTACCACGTTGGGTACAGGGCAACCCTGAACCGTTTTGCCGAAGGCAAATCTGGTTCATGGGTTGTAGGTTATAGTCCGTTGACAAATCGCCCGCAACCTGTCATCCTGAGAGAGTGAAACGACCGAAGGATCTAGTAAACGAAGTTTACGCTTCGCTAGATTCCTCGACTTGTCACTTCGTTCCTCGCTCGGAATGACAGAGGACGAAATTATAATTTTAACTATTTTATGAAAACCCAGGATAGTCATAAAAAACAGGCAGTGTCATTGGCAATTGACCAGATTCAAAAACAGTTTGGCCGCGGGTCGATTATGAGATTTGGCCAGGGGCCTGTCGTTCCTGTTGAAGTTATCTCAACCGGGATCATGCCTTTAAACGTTGCTCTTGGTGTAGGTGGAATTCCTAGAGGAAGAATTGCTGAAATCTTCGGACCCGAGGCCGCCGGAAAAACTACCGTCTGCCTTTCCATAATTGCCGAGGCTCAAAAAGCCGGCGGCACCGCTGCTTTTATCGACGCCGAACACGGTCTTGATCCCGAATGGGCGAAGAAACTCGGGGTCAAATTAGACGACCTTTTGGTTTCCCAGCCTGACACCGGCGAACAAGCTCTAGAAATTACCGAAACTTTAATCAGGTCAGGTGGTATTGATTTAGTGGTCATCGATTCTGTTGCCGCTCTTGTTCCAAAGTCGGAAATCGAAGGCGAGATGGGCGACTCGCAGATGGGATTACAGGCAAGGTTGATGTCCCAGGCCTTAAGAAAGCTTACAGGTATTGTTTCCAAGTCAAAAACCACCGTCATTTTTACCAATCAAATCAGATTGAAAATCGGCATTATGTTTGGTAATCCCGAAACCACTCCGGGAGGTTTGGCTTTAAAGTTCTATACTTCGATACGACTGGATGTGAGAAAAATTGAAACTCTAAAAAAGAACAACCAGGTCTACGGAGTGAGAATTAGGATCAAAGTTGTCAAAAATAAAGTCGCCCCGCCTTTTAAAGATGCCGAAGTAGTGGTTACTGCCGATGGGATTGATAGAGAAGAATGCTTAGTTGATGCGGCCCTAAACGCCGGATTAATTACAAGAAGCGGGTCATTTTTCAAAATCGGCGAAAAATTATTGGGTCAGGGAAAAGAAGAAGTCAAGCAGGTAATTGCAAAAAATGAGAAACTGAGAGAACAATTAATGAAACAAGTACTTAATAAGAAATAACCAAGAAACAATAATCAAGTATTCCAGACAATGACCAATTACCAATAAAACCAATGCTCAAACTTGTTTTCTAAATTGGTTATTGAATATTGAACTTTGTTTGGAGCACTTGGAATTTGGTTATTGGTGATTATGAATAAAGATCTTCTTTCCCTCTTAAATAAGGCTTACTTTTTTTTAAAGTTTCGTCCTCGGAGTGAAAAAGAAGTCCGCGATTATTTGTACAAAAAAATAAAAAATAAACATTGGTCGCGCGACGATGCCGATAAGGTTTTAGGAGAACTGAAGGAAGAAGATTTAATCGACGACAAAAAGTTCATCGACTGGTTTGTCCGCGCTCGTTCGACTCTTAAACCAAAAGGTCAGAGAGTTCTAACTCGAGAGTTGAAACAAAAAGGAATTGCAGATGAATTGATTGAAAAATATTTCTCCGAAAACACTGTCGACGAAGAAGGTCTTGCTCTAAAAATCTTGGAAAAACGCTGGCCCCGCTACCGAAATCTCGATTCAAGAAAACGTTTCGAAAAAGCCTGCCGTTTTTTAATGAGCCGCGGATTTAATTACGACTTAATAAAACAAACTATTAATAAAATGGGGACTAATTAGACTGCTATAATTAAATCCATGAATCAAGATACTCTTAATCATTATCTCCAATTTAGTGTCTTTACTAATCCTGGAAATTATAAAAAATACTTAAAAACAAAATTACCAGACGACATAAAACAAATTGGTCTACTCGTTAGGAAACAAATAATTCATCGAGTCACCTTAAAGAACGGTAATATTGGTTCTAATTCTGATCTACGTTATGGCGATATGACTAAAGTACCATGGTATCGCCAGCCTGAAGATGATATTTTGACAACTGCATCTTCTATGCTTGCCGAACTTTTCCGAAGAGATGAAAGAGGCTTTGCTTTAGATAGGAAAGAAAAAGATAGGTTAATTTTAACCTGCAGATTTGTATCTATTTTAATGGCCTCAATTCTTAAATCTAAGGGAATTCCTTGCCGAGTAAGGTCAGGCTTTACTCCTTATTTTAATGTCGAAGAATTTGGGAATAAAAGCGTCGATCATTGGATAAATCAATATTGGGATAGAGAACAAAATCGTTGGATAACTATTGATGTCGATGGTAGTTTGGAGAGCTACTTAAAATTTAATCCTTATAATATGCCCGATGGTGTTTTTGATTTCGCTGCTGACGCTTGGTTGAACATCAGACAAAATAAAGTAGAGGGAAAACATTTTTGGAACGCTGGAGGATATGATGGTTTAATTGTAACTGCTTGGGAGCTTTTTTATGACTTCCATTGCCTTATGAATAATGAAATTGTTTACCTTCACGGCCCAGCAATGGTAAAGTTAAACAATTTTGATAAATTAACAAAAAAAGAATTAAGTTTAATAGACAATTTGGCTAATTTAATGACAAACCCGGATAAAAACTTTTATCGATTAAGAAAAATCTGGGAGACCAATAAAGAATTCAGACTGCTTAAAGGAGCCCTACTTTAATTTATTAGTAAAAACTTAAATAATCAGATTATTTTGACAAGCCGATCGGCAACCTCCGAGGTTGCGGAAGAACGGCAAGAAAGTCGGTTGTAGTTTTTGAAAAAATGGAGTAAAATATATTTATTAGAAATTGCTTAAGGGAAATTATTAATATTAATAATTTAAAAATGTTGTTAATAAATTCTGATTTAACTTTTCGTCATTCCGGCTTGTCCGGAATCTAACTACGATTCTGGACGCGGCCTTCGGCCTTGCCAGAATGACGTAAAAACAACATTTCTCCCTAAGCTCCATAAAATACTATGCTTCAGAAATTTTTTAAGAAGTTCCTGTCAATCAAACAGGACCGGGAAAATTTATTGAACACGGTGAAAAAACAAGCCGAAGAAATTGTTATTAAGGCTCGTAGTGAGGCTCTAAAACTTAGGGGGGAAGCTGAAAGAAAAGTTGGGGAGACTGCGTCAGCCGCCTTAGAAGTCGAAAAAAGACTTGCCAAAAGGGAAGAGCAGTTAGAAGAAAAAGAGAACTTGGTCAACCGCGAAAGACAGTCGGTTGCCGATACAAGAAATCACTTTGAGCGCCTGAAAAAAGAAGTCGAGGAAAAGAGAACGGAGATGCTCCAAAAACTCGAGAAAATTGCCAAGATGACCAAGAACGAAGCCAAAGACCTCCTGCTTCGCGGCTGGGAAGACAAACTCAAAGAAGAGATTGCTAAAAAAATAAAGGCGGCCGAAGAAGAGATGAAGTCAACCGCCGAGGACAAAGCCAAAAGCATTTTAGTTGACGCAATGCGCTACGGCGCCACTAACTATGTCGCCGAATACACTCTTTCTGTTATTAATCTGCCAAGCGAAGATTTCAAGGGAAGAATCATCGGCAAAGACGGAAGAAATATCCGTGCTTTTGAGATCGCGACCGGCGTTGATGTCGACCTTGAGGAAGAAGGAGTCATTCGGCTATCATCATTTGACGCGGCCAGACGTGAAATTGCCCGCCTGTCTTTGGAAAGACTCATTAAAGACGGTAGGATCCAGCCTGCTCGAATTGAAGAAATTGTCAAGAAAACCAAGGAAGACGTAGATAAGGACATTTTTAGGGCTGGTGAAGATTTGGCCCATCGGGTCGGCGTCTTTAATCTTCCGGCCGAAATCACCCAAACCTTGGGTCGGTTCAAATACCGCTATTCTTACGGTCAAAACATGATTGCTCATACACTTGAAGAAACCAAAATCGGAACGGCTTTGGCCCATGAATTAGGCGCCGACGTCAATATTATCAAATTGGGGTGTTTGTTACACGATATCGGAAAAGTCGTCACTGATAAAGAAGGTTCACATGTTGACCTGGGTGTTGAGTTTTTGAAAAAACATCGCTTTCCTCAAAAAGTCATTGACTGCGTCGCCAGCCATCACGAAGACATTCCTTTTCCGTCTATCGAAGCAGTTATTGTTTATATATCAGATGCGATCTCAGGAGGCAGGCCGGGCGCCAGACATGAAGACTTTGAAGAATATTTAAAAAGAATCAAAACTATTGAAGACGTCGCCAAGACGAAAAAAGGCGTCCGTGAAGCCTATGCACTTCAGGCCGGAAGAGAACTAAGGGTGATTGTTAAACCCGACGAAATAACTGACGACGAAGGAACGATGATGGCCGAGAAGATTAAAGAAGAGTTGGAATCAAAGTTCGATGTTTTCCCGGGACAGATCAAGGTAACTATTATTAGAGAAACGCGAGCCGAAGCAACAACAAAAATATAAAAACGGCTACTATGTTGTTTTGTTAACGTGTCAGTTGTAAAACCCGTTAACGCGTTAACTCGTTAACTCCATAACTCTTTTTATCATCCTAACGCTCCCTTTTTGATATAGATTGTTATAATAAGATGTTTTAAATATGGATTGACAAGAAGCCTTAAAACTACTATTCTGTTGTTGTTTATTCATTTTCATTATTAATTAAAAGTCTTCAAAGGAGGTGACACATACATGACAAAAGCAGATTTAGTTGCACAGGTTGCCAAAAAAGCTAATCTCACTGCAAAGGCGGCAAAAGAATCCGTCTCGACAGTATTCTCAACCATGTCCAATGCATTGAAAAGAGGTGAGAAGGTAGTGGTTACTGGTTTTGGAACCTTTATGGTAAGAAGGAGAGCCGCCCGAAAAGGACGCAATCCTCAAACCGGAGCTGAGATTCAAATCCCAGCTACCAAAACTCCAGGCTTTACCGCTGGTAAAAGTTTGAAGAGAATGGTTAAATGATTTTTTAGGATCTATAATAAAATCTAGCAATCCTCCGTACTAATTACGGAGGGTTGTTTTTTAAGCCGATTTTTAATATAATCAAATTAACCTATGAAGAAAATTAGTCGATTTGTCCTGATATCTTTGTTTCTCGTCATCTTTCCGACCATGACTTATTTTGTTATGGAATCCTCAGGCGCACCCGTCAATACTCCCCAGGAAAAAGTCGTCTATAACCTGCCTTATCCTGGCATCCTTTCTGATCACCCTTTATATTTTCTAAAAATCGTCCGCGACCGTATCTCTGAATTTCTCACTCGAGACAACGTCAAAAAAACTCAACTCTATCTTTTATATTCTGATAAAAGAGTCGCGATGGCGATGAGCCTGGCGAAAAAGGGCAAAAGCCAGCCGGCAATTGACGCTTTTTCCAAAGGAGAAAAATATTTCTTAAAAATCCCTGAACTTTTAAAAGAAATCAAAAAACAGGGCGGGCAGTCACCGTCTGGTTTTGTCGAAACTCTCAAACTTTCCAATGCCAAACACTCTGAGTTAATCGGAGAACTGATGAAAACTTTACCCGAAGGCAATCAGGAATATTTAACATCTCTTCTCAATCTCAACTTAGAAATCAAAAAACTCCTGGAAACACTGCCATAAATCAAAGCCAAGAGAAGAAAATTCTGCTCTAATGTCAACCAATAGTGGTCAAATAAACCCGTCAATAAAATCACTAAAATTAAATAAGGATTAACTCTGACCATTTTGTAAATAAATTTACCTATTAAAACAATTGTCAGTCCGCCGGCTAACAAACCGGTTTCTGCCAGATACAAAAAGAAGATGTTGTGAACCGGCTGGTTAAAGAACAATAGATATCTAGAGCTGAATTTTGCCTGAGCAATAAGATAGTTGCCAAGACCAACACCAAAGAGAAGATTGTTTAAAAGAATATTCAACGAGTTTTTGACTAGCTCTATCCGTTTCTCAATCGTTAAGACATCTGTCGTCGCCTGAAGGA
>PFOE01000011.1 GCA_002792355.1 Candidatus Roizmanbacteria bacterium CG_4_10_14_0_2_um_filter_36_35
AAGACGTTACAATACGCTACTCCTCAGGAAATGTTAGAATTGGAGTATTCGAAATTACCATTATTAGTTAATGTTGCACTTAATCATTGAATGCAGGCATCCCCGCCACCTGTTTTCCTAATTTGACAGCGTAGTTAATACCCCTATCGTAAGGATAGGTCATGTCGAGGTTGGCGATGTAGAAGTTTTTAAGTGGTGTTTTGAAATCAGGCTTGTTTTTCAAAAATTCTTTGTCAAAAATCGGCTGGGCAAAAGGCGCACGGAAAATATAAGAATTGATAATTGGTAATTGGTGATTGGAGACTTGTTTGTTTCTTGGAATTTGGTTATTGGTTATTTTGTTCAAATATGGCATTACGTAGTCAAGTAATTCTTCATCCTTCATCTGCATAAGTTTATCTTCTTTTTTCAAATACCATCCCAGATAAGCAATGTGATTGCCGCCATAATTTTTTTTATTCATAAAATTTGTATGCTGGACAATCCCCATGATAGGAATTTTCGGAGTGGAAACATTAAGCCAGTAGGTTTTTTCCAGCAATGGTTCTTTGGTTTCCAATATCAAGGTCAAAGCGTGAAGATATTTTATCTTTGAAAATTTATCTAGGTATTTTTTTGGGAAAATATTATTAGTCAGTTTTGTCATCGCTGGCGTTGGCAAGGTAGAGATAACGATGTCGTAGTCATTTCGAGTCCCGACGTTACGTCGGGGCGAGAAATCTAGAGAAGCGTTACGCTCCCTTCGATCGCTGGATTTCTCACTCCGTTCGAAATGACCGATGATTTCATATTTTCCCTCCCGTTTTTTTATTTCTCTTATTTCGTAATTCGTTAATACGTTAACCCGCAAACTCCTTAACTCATCAACAATGTAATTGATTAATGTCTGAAATCCTCCTTCAACATATCCTAGATTCTTCGTCCTTTTTTTGATTCTCGCCCAGATAAAAGAAGCCAAAACAATTTCCGCATAATCACCGAACTTTTTCCGAAAGAGCTCCTGCCACAGTTCGCTCCACACTTTTTCACCCATGGTTTTTTTCAAAAATTCTTCAGCAGTCTGTTTTTCGTAAAAAGGAAAAAAAGGAGAAAGTTTTAGAAAAGCAAGAATTATCCCGGCCCGTAATTTATCAGTTAAACTTAAAAAGGGGAATCTTAATAGATCAATAGGGTTATCTAAAGGATGGATTAAAAAGTTTTTAGATTTAAGATTTGGATTTGAGATTTCAAATATTGATGCTGTTTCTGGCGCTTTAAAAAATATCTTATTAAACCCGATTTCCCTGGCGAAATCCAGAATGTCATTATCGTTGGCAAAAAGATGGTGATAGGTGTATTCCAGATACCAATCCCAATTCGGTTGTTTAAAGCCGGCTGCCAGGCCGCCCAAGACTTTTTCCTTTTCAAAAAGAGTTATTTGATGGCCTTTTTTACCTAAAAAATAAGAAGCGGTTAGTCCGGTGATTCCCCCTCCGAAAACAGCGACTCTCATAAGGTATTATTATAGCAGGAGAGATCCCTTCACTTCGACTTCGTTCAGTGTCGGGATGACAGGGGGCGTAATTACCGCAAATTTACCGCAGTTTCTCTACAAGTTTTACTTTCTTTGCAGTTTTTGATTTTCAATAAGAATGGTTTCAACAAAGATTGTCGTCGGCACAGCAAGTAAAACACCCAAGACTCCGGCGAGTTTGCCACCGATCATCAAAGCCATCAAGGTGATAATCGGATGCAGTCCAACAACTTTTTTCACCACCAGAGGAACAATGAGATTATTTTCCACCTGTTGGACGATAAAGTACAAAGCAATATTGGAAAGCCCCAGGACATAAGAAATGGAAAAGCCGATAAGAGCAGCCGGAATAGTAGAAATAATCGGCCCCAGGTTGGGGACGACTTCCAAGAGTCCGGCCAGAACCGCTAGGGCGACTGCGTATTTCATGCCGATTATAGTCAGGCCGATATAGGTTATGACTCCGACAATCGTCATCAAAAGCGCTTCTCCCCAAAACCAGGAACCGGCTCTTTTTTGACCCAGTTCAATAATATGAGCAATTTTTTTTGCACTGGCGTCGTCAAAAAAATTAGTGAGAACTCTCTCAATAAAGTCTTTTTCTAAAAGCAGGTAAAAGCCAAAAAATAACGTTGAAAGAAGAAAGATGGCGTTTGAAAAAACACTCCTAATAAGATGGACCAGATCGTTAGCGAGATTGGGCAGGTTTTGCGTCAGAGTGCTAATATCTACATAGGATGAGATTTGAGGCAAGGTTGCTTTGACAATATGAGGAAGGTTTTTAAATAAAAAAACAATTTCTTTGAGAAGAGGTGGAACGACTAAGGAAAAAAGATTAAAAATAACAAATAAAAATGTGAAATAAATAAGAATAGAGCCGATCAAGCGGGGAATTCTTCTTTTTTCCAGAAACCAAACCACTGGTTTTAAAGCTCCGCTGATGACAAAAGCAATAAATAAAGAAAAAATAAGATCTCTAATCTGCCAGAGCAATACCAAAGACAGTAGAAAAAAAACCGTAAAAACAATGGTTTTTGAGGAAATCTCGATTTTTTGCGGTTTCATACACGGTAATTATACACTATTACCCTTTGGCAAGAGCTAAAACATAGACTTTAGCAGCGCCGGCCTTTTTGAGAACTTTGGCGGCTTCTCTGACAGTCGAACCGGTGGTAACAACGTCGTCAACCAAAATGATTTTAGATCCGATGACCTTAGACTTATTAACAGGATTGATTTTAAAAGCGCCCCTTAAATTATTGTATCTGTCTTTTTTGGTTTTTAATTCGGCCTGGGGAAGGGTTTCTTTGACTCTAATTAAAAAATCAGAGATGGGAAAGTCAAGAAAGGCCTGGAAAAACCTGGTGATTAAAAATGCCTGATTAAAGCCCCGTTCTCTGATTTTTCTTTTGGAGAGAGGAATCGGCTGAAGAAAGAAATCCTTAGAAATCCTTTTATAAAAGCCAATCTGCCTGACTGCCTCCGGTTCGATAATTCTGGTCAAATCCTTCCAGGCCTCGGTGACCAAACGGTACTTAATATTTTTAATAATTTTCTTTAAAAGGTTATTGTAAGAGAAAATTGCGGTCAGTCCGGTAATGTTAAAGTTTTTTAAACAAATAGGGTGGGTTAGACTGTATAAGCTGGCCTTTTTGCAGTAGAAACAGGTGTTCCGGTCGAGGTAGTGGAGCTGCCTTTGGCATTTTGGACAAATATAGGCTCCCAGGATACTGCAGCCAAGACAGTGTTTGGGGAAAAGCAGGTCGGTAAAGAACATAGTTTCATTATAAATGTTCACAAAATTTTGGGAATGTGACTTTTTTCTAAAATACAAAAAGACCTTGAGGCTAAATTTTTACCTGATATAGTTTTTATGTATTTTGACCTCTTGAAATCCTACCATTAGTGTTTTAAATTTTAAGAGGCACTATGTATTGTATTTTTTGCAAGAATACCGACACCGAAGTTATTGAAACAAGACTGTCTGAAGACGGGGGCGCGATAAGAAGACGAAGACAGTGTCCAAAGTGCGAGAAGCGGTTTACGACATACGAACGGATTGAAGAGCTGCCGATACTGGTAATCAAAAGAGACGGCCGGCGGGAAAGATTCGACAGGGAGAAGTTGAGAAAAGGAGTTATTTTGCCCTGCGAAAAAACAACAGTAACAAGTGAGCAGATTGAAAATTTAATTAATGAAGTTGAAGCTGATTTAAAACAGAAAGACTCAACAGAGATTGAAAGCCGCGAGATAGGCAATTTAGTTGCCAGAAAATTAAAAAAACTGGATAAAATTGCCTACATCAGATTTGCAGCAGTTTTCAAAAGGTTTGTTGACCCTGAGGATTTTGAGACAGAACTTAAGAAGTTAACATAAGTTGTCATTGCGAGGAGCGTAGCGACGAAGCAATCTCTTGATCAGATTGCTTCGCTCCCTTCGCTCGCTCGCAATGACAGTAGGAAGAAATATGAAACTGACAGGAATATCAGAAAAGGTTTTTTTGGACCGTTATTCTTTAAAAGACAAAACTGGTAAATCAATCGAAAAAAAACCAGAGGAGATGTGGAAAAGGATCGCAAAGGCAGCGGCTCAAGTGGAAAGAAAATCAAAACAAAACAGGTGGGAAAAAGAATTTTATTCGATTCTAAAAGATTTTAAGTATGTGCCGGGTGGCAGGATTTTGTCAGGCGCCGGCACTGGTTTTAGCGTTTCTTTCTATAACTGTTTTGTAATTCCGTCGCCCAAAGATTCAAGAGGAGGAATCTTGGAAACCCTCAAACAGATGATCGAGATTATGGCTCGGGGAGGAGGAGTCGGTATTAACCTTTCATCTTTAAGACCAAGAGGCAGCCGGGTAAAAAAAGTCAATGGTTTTTCCTCCGGTCCGATTAACTGGGCAGAACTTTTCTCGGTCGCCACCAAAGATATTATCCAGCAGGGAGGAACGAGGCGGGGCGCTTTAATGCTTATGCTTTGGGACTGGCATCCTGATATTGAAGAGTTTATTACTGTTAAGCAGGATCTTTCCCGGATTAACGGCGCCAATTTATCGCTTTGCATTTCCGACAGTTTTATGGAGGCGGTTGAAAAAGATGCTGACTGGCCTTTGGTTTTTCCGGACTATAAAGATCCGGAATACGATGAAAAATGGACCGGTGATTTGGATGCCTGGAAAAAAATGGGCAAAAAAGTCATCGTCCATAAAATCGTCAAGGCGAGAAAGATCTGGGATCTAATTGCTGAGGCGGCCTGGAGGTCAGCCGAACCCGGAGTCGTTTTCCTTGATAGATACAACAAACTTTATAATAACTACTACTGGAACAAAGTCATCTGCGTCAACCCCTGCGGCGAAGAAGGTCTGCCGGCCTGGGGAGTCTGCAACCTTGGCTCGATCAATCTTTCGGCTCTGGTCAAAGGCAAAGACATTGACAGAAAAGGTCGTTTTGACTTTAGCGCTCTAAAAAAAATTGTCCGGGCAGCGGTCCGTTTTCAAGACAATATTGTTGATATGGATCCGTATGTTTTTCCGGGAATAAAAAAGACCCAGCTTGAAGGCGAAAGAAGAATTGGTCTTGGGACAATGGGGCTTGGAGACACTCTTATTAAGCTTCATTTGCGCTACGGGTCGCCGGAATCTCTTGAATTCATTGACAAAGTTTACAACGTGATAAGAGATGAGGCTTATCTGGCTTCGTCATTGTCTGCTAAAGAAAAAGGCAGTTTTCCCAAACTTGACAAAAAACTTTATCTTGAAGGCAAATTTGTCAGCCAGCTGACAGACAGCGTCAAAAAATCAATCAAAAAAAACGGCATCAGAAATTCTTTGCTTCTAATGCAGGCGCCGACCGGATCAACTTCCTTGATGGTGGAGACAACCAGCGGTATCGAGCCTGTTTATGAATTTGAGTTTAAGCGCCACGACAGACTGGGCGACCATGTCATCCGTCATCATCTATATAATGTCTGGTATAAAAAACATGAAAAAGAAATCAAAGCCGGTAAATTGAAAAAACCTGACTGGTTTGTCTCGGCCAATAATCTGACTCCGGAAGATCACGTGACTGTCCAGGCAGTGATCCAGAAATATGTCGACGCTTCAATCTCAAAGACGGTTAACGCGCCGAAAACTCATACGGTTGAGGACGTTAAGAAGCTTTATACTCTGGCTTACAAACTTGGATGCAAGGGAATTGCCTATATGAGAGACGGGTCGCGGCCAGGAGTTTTGGAACGCAAGGAATCCGCCTCCGCCAAGGCTTCGGCCTTCGGCTCGACGGAGTCAAGCCTACGGCCGACGAAGTCGGCGGACGAAGTAAAAACCGTTACTCCAGGGCCATATACGATAAAACCTAGACCGATGGTAGTCCGCGGCGCCACATACAGGATCCAGACTCCAGTTGGCATAGCTTTTATTACTCTTAATACTAACGGCGGCAGTCCACCCGAGCCTTTAGAGATGTTTATTACGGTTGGCAAAGCCGGAAGCGACATCTATGCAATGGCCGAAGGCTTGGGAAGGATGGTTTCGGTTGCTCTGAGATTTTCTTCCCATCTGCCGGTAATCGAACGGGTTCATGAGATTATAAGCCAGCTTTCCGGAATCGGCGGCGCCAGAAGCAGCGGTTTTGGAAAAGACAAAATCAGAAGCCTGCCTGACGCCATTGCCAAAGTGCTCGCCATGCATTACGGCCTAAACGGTGAGGCAAAAAAATTAGAAGAAGAAGGAATTATTCATAAACCGGTTCAGGAAACGCCGCGCCTTGTGACAACAATGACTCAGCCGACTCTTATCCAATCCCAGGCAATCGTTCCCTCAACCTCTTTTGACATCTGCCCGACCTGCGGCGAAGCCACTTTGGTCCACGAAGAAGGATGCAAGAAATGTTACGGCTGCGGCTATTCGGAATGTTAGTTAAAATTAGTCGGAGTTAGTCAACAGTTGGTTTAATTAGTCTGCTAAAAACTAACTATGACTAATTCAACTAATTAAACCAGTTATGTCTATTTATTCTCGTACCGGCGACAAAGGAACAACCTCTCTTTACAGGGGCAAGCGCGTCTCCAAGTCTGACCCACGGGTTGAGGTCTATGGATCTTTTGATGAACTGACCAGCTTTATCGGTTTAGTGGCGGTAAAAATTAAGAATAAAAAAGATAAAGAATTTTTAACTGAAATTCAAAGAGATCTTTATAAAATCATGTCTTATCTTTCAGGGGTTAAACTCTCTCTAGATTTTTTAAATAACAGAGTATTGAAATTTGAAAATAAAATTGATCAACTGGATAAAAAATTAGCGCAGCTTAATAAGTTTATTCTGCCAGGCGGGACGGAAATATCGTCATGGTTTCATGTTTTGCGGACTGTCTGCCGCCGGGCCGAACGCAATATGGTAAAATATTCTTTCTCATTGAAAATTATCAGATATTTAAACAGGCTTTCGGATTTATTATTTGTTCTAGCACGAACCTATGGAAAAAACAAAGAGATCGTGTTGTAAATTTTCTACTTTTGTTTTAATTGTTTTGGCGATTGTTGCCGGATATTTTTTTTATCAAAGTAAATCTTTACCCAATAAAAAATCCGTTGTTCAAGAGACGGTTACAGTTTATTTAAAGGTTCTCGGCCAAAAAAATTTTAACAAACAGGAAATCGCCAAGGGCAAAACCGCTTTGGATTTAACCAAAGAAAAAGAAGATATTGTGACAAAGGGTGACGGCGTTAATGCTTATGTCATTGGAATCAATGGAATAGAAGCTAAAAGCGCTGATAAAGAATACTGGGCGTTTTATGTCAATGGAAAGCTGGCAACAGTCGGCGCTGGAAGTTATAAGTTGAAAAGTGGGGATAAGATAGAATGGAAGATAGAAAAGTATTAAAGGTAAGTCCTGTCACCCTTCGTCGAGCTCAGGGTGACAAAAATGTCATGGTGAGCTTGACGAACCATGACGAAAACTCTAGTTTAACAAGACTAATTGCTGTTGTCTCGATAATTTTGCTGGCGGTGGTTGCCAGGTTAGTTCCTCATCCTCCCAACTTTGCACCAATCGGCGGCCTGGCTTTATTTTCCGGCTCCCACTTTAAAAAGAAAATTGCTCTATTAATTCCTTTAGCAGCAATGTTGATTTCCGATGTTTTCCTAGGATTTCATAATACGATGATTTATGTCTATGCCAGTTTTTTTCTGGCAGTGTTAATCGGCAGATTGATTAAGAATAATAGATGGCGGTCATTGGCCTTGGCGAGTCTGACTTCTTCGGTTTTATTCTTCCTGATCACTAACTTCGGCGTCTGGCTATCTTATTCAATGTATCCGAAAACTTTAGCTGGTTTATTCCAAAGTTATCTCATGGGTTTACCGTTTTTCAGAAACACAATTTTATCCGATTTCTTCTATACCTTTTCCTTCTTCTACGGTTATCAATTTTTATCCAATCTTTCCTTAGCACACATCCGAGGTAGTAAGAGATAATGTTTATAATCTTTTGTAATTTTGTATCCAAATATTTTTCACTATAAAGCGGTAAGGCTTTGGGTTCCTCGGAGGTGGAATTCAGGCAGATATCGATGATAATTTACTATCTTGACAATCTAATCTATGATTAGTATAATCACTTCCAATCATGGCAACCCTACCTTCAGTTGAAAGACCGTTATCATCGGAACAAATACAAATAGCTGCTAAAAACTACTTTCGTTGTTTGAATTTACCGCCAACAAGTCAAGTTTTGATTATTACTGATAAATTAAACAAGCACCCTAATGATGATTTTTTGACTAGAATTTATTTAACAAGCTCACTTAATAAACATACAGCTGAAGAAGGCCATCCGGTCGTGCAGGTGGACTTTGATGACTCATTAAGTCTCGAAGAATTTAGAAGTCAAACTCTTCAAACACTAAATGAGCTCGAGGAAATAGATTCAGAGGAGCAAGTCAATCGGACGACAACCATCGTTTATCTGGGAGAGGCTTGGGCTAACAGAAGCGGCATGTATCGTGCCGCCGAAGATTTCGGAGTAGAAAAGGACCGCGTCATTAGATGGGCTGGCTCTTTAGGTTTTTCAACAGGAGACGCTAGAGTAATGAGTGAGTTGACACCAGAAAAAATGGAGACGATCTATGAAGCCAATAAAAAATTTAATGTTTTTTTTGAAGAAAAACCTCAGGGATCGTTTGAGATTACAACAAGGGGATCTGATGGAAAAGAGCATGTTTTAAATCTAAGTTATGATACCAAAGAGGCGCCTTTTGAATCAGACGTCGGCCAGCTTGACGAAGATAATAAGGTAATGATTTCCGACCACGTCCAATATATCAACATTCCCGGCGGAGAAAAATTCGCTTCGCCTTATCCATTTCAAAAAACCAGCGGCGAATTTGCCGCTCAAGACATGCTTTTTACTGTTAAAGACGGTTTGGTTGAATCTGTTGTTGAATTAGAAGAAGGCGCGAAAAATTCAAAAGATCCAATGCAGAAAAAACTTATAGAACTTATAGAAAGCGGTAGAAAAATACCGGTCTCAGAACTCGGTCTTGGTTACTATGCTTTAGCCGGAATAAAAACATATTCTGACTGCTCAATTTTATCAGCAGAAAAAGGTGGTCCTCATATCGGGTTTGCCCATGCTCCAGGAGAAACATCCGAAGCGAAAACATTAGCTGAAAAATCTGGAGATTTTCACCATACCGACTTTGTCTTAGATAATCCTGTCTTGATCTGGTTAGACCTTCAGGGAGAAAGCAAACAGCAGTTCTATCCTCCTCAAACTCTCGTAACCCGTTAACTTTATAAACTTTATTAACGCAGCTCTCTTCCAAAAGGAAGATCAGGATGTCCAACCTGAGTTAGACGAACTGCCCAAAAAGAAGTTGAAAGCCTATTACCAAAGCCTCTATTATTCATACCGCTTATTAAAGTCGATATTAGGCCGGTGCTGAAATATCTTTGAGCATATTTCAATTCTTTCCCTAGAGATTCCTGCGGCAGGCGAATGACAGTATAGTTTTCCCTTAATCCCGGATATTGTTTATAGATCAAAGTCGCCATATGACCAATCTGATGATTTAAATATGTCGGTGAAAAATTTTTCGTTTCTAATTTTATCATCTCGTCACCTTTTCTAATATGTATTTCCGGATAGATTTCGCCCCAGCTAACTGCAACAGGCGAAGATAAACCGTCAGGCCCGATGATAAAGTTGTATTTCTGGCCATTGATCTCTTCCTCCGAACTAGTTAGCCAGACAGCGCATTTTTTTTCCATTAAATCAATAGTTGGATTCTCGCCTTTAGGATTATCGTGAGATAAGGTAAAATTGGCCATAATGACATTTTGTCCTAAGGGAACGCGGACTCCTAATTTTTCCTTGTAACTGCTTAATTTTTCTTTACTCATTTTGACCATCCTTTCTTATAAATACTGTCATTATAACCCATGCTGTATTTTTTTGGATATGAATTTAAAGGGGAAAGTGATAAAATATCATCATGAAACCAGAGTTTACTCCCCAGACAGAGATTGTTGGAAGGCCGCGAAATAGACGCTATCAACTACGGCTCGGACCAATCATTGAGACTGTCCGTTTCCCACGAAGATCAAGAGTAATTATGGGATTAGACGAATTTGGAAACTTTGTTTATATTCCTTTACCCGGCCTTAGTTTCGATGCTCGTTCTTTACCTCATCTTCATCGCAGGGCAGAACAGTTATTTGACAGAGCAACGGAAAGAAATGCCTTTACTACAGCTAAAAAGAGAAAAACTACGATATCAGGAGTATTGACAAATAGAGGAGTTATCAGACCAGAAAAGGTCGGCGGATTTGGTTCAAAATATGAACGTAAAAAAATTAGACAGATAAGAAGAGAAAATGAATTAAAAAGAAGACTACTTGCTGCCGGTATTAATGAACACTAACTTTTCCTTCTCATGCACTCTGCTTATCATTCACAAACGCTTCTTGAAAGAGAGGCGCCAATCCGATCCCTATCTCGGCATAAACGGGGAGGATTTGTCTCGAAAAATGAAGTAAGGATTATGAGAAAGCAAAGACTCCGCAATCAACGCCTCGCCTCCCACGGTAATATCTATCGCTATTAATCTCTTTTCTTTATAAACTCGCTAAACTCTCTAAACTCAACAACTAATTAAACTAATTCTAACTAACTCTGACTAATTAAACTAACTATTGACCAATTCAACTGAATTATTCTGTTCTATCAATCTAATCATGTATTTTTGTGATATCTAGTCTACAGACAAATTGAAACCTCTATTTTATAATAACTTATCAGTTGACAATATGATAAATTTATCATAAAATAGTTATGAGAATTTTTAATGATAATAGAGTTGATAGGACTATCAGAAAATTACCATATACGGACCAATCTCAAATCGTTGGGTCAATACAATTATTAAGAGACTATGGTTTTAGTTTATCAGCGCTTTACTTAAAAAAATTAATTAAAGATATTTGGGAATTACGAAGTGGAAGATACAGATTATTGTTCGGAATGATAAAAGAAAAAGTTATTATAGTCAATATTTTTTTTAAAAAATCGCAAAAAACACCTAAAAATGAAATTGAATTAGCAGTTAAAAGATTAAAAATATATGAAAAACAAATATAGATTACTGCCTTTTGAAAAATTAGAGTCTGATTTAATGAAAGATAAGGGTTTCGTTAAAGAATACGCTAAGCTAAGGCCGCAACTGCAAATCGCCCGGCAGATGATCGAAGCGAGGATAAAAAAGAAGATCACCCAGGCTGAGCTCGCCAAAAAAGCCAATACCGGTCAGGCTGTTATTTCTCGACTTGAAGGTATGAACGCCAAGCCGTCAATCTCCCTATTGTCAAGAATCGCCACTGCCCTCGATACCGAAATCAAAATCA
>PFOE01000031.1 GCA_002792355.1 Candidatus Roizmanbacteria bacterium CG_4_10_14_0_2_um_filter_36_35
ATCTTCTTTACTAATTTTTAAGCCTGGAGGACATCCATCAACCACACAACCAACCGCCCCTCCATGGGATTCTCCAAAAGTCGTCACCCGAAATAATTGTCCAAAAGTATTTCCTGCCATATGTATAGTTAATTAATTAACTGATAAATCTTTTTTAATTCCATAATATCTATTTGACCAGATGCAGTTTTACCATATGGTGTTGATGCATACATTAAAAACGAACCTAATAACGGTCCTAAAACCCGGGTTATTTTTCCTTTTTCTCCCATACCTATAACTATTATTTCTTCGTTATTACTTTTGTTTAGTAATAACTTAAATAAATTTACTATATCTGCGCCACTATTAACCATAGTAGCAAATTTCATCACGTCTGGTTGGAATTGTTTCATTTTTTTCTTTATATTTTTTAATAAAATTAAAGACGGCGTTTTTTCAAAATCATGAAAAGAAACTATGATCTTAGTTTTTCTTGACTTTGATAAATCAAAATTAGTTATTAATGAAAAATCAATATCAACAAAGTCAAACTCTAAATCGAAGGCTTTTAAAATAATCTTTTTTATTCTACTGGTAAAAATTGCCTCTTTTATGGTATTTTTTCTGATTAATTGCAAATCTTTTTCCCTTAAATTTTTTATTTTATCGACTCTTAATTCAATCATTTCAGAAACCTCCTGAATTTTATCAAGATTTTTCAAAAACTTTTTTAAATTTGATCCGGTAACAACTGTACAAATTTTTATCTTCATATTATCACACCCTACGGGTGTACTAAAACTTTTCTCATAATTTCTTCCGGTGCTTTACGGCTAGTGTATATTTCAAATTGGGCCGTTCCTTGGTGCAGCAACATTTCAACTCCATGAATGATAGTTGCGCCTCGTTTTTTAGCCTCTATAAGTAACTTTGTTTCAAAAGGAACATAAACAATATCAAAAACTATTTGTTTGCTAGTTATATAATCAATTGGAATTGGTAACTCATTATCTAAAGGCTTCATACCAACAGAAGTGGTATTTATAATAATGTCGCTGTTTTTTATTTCATTACTATTATTTAGACTCCCTCCTTGACAACCAAATTCTTTAGCTAATTGTTTAGCTTTATTAATAGTTCGATTAAAAATTTTTACTTTTGCTCTCCGTCTTAATAATCCATAAACAGCGGCTCGAGCCGCTCCTCCGGCCCCTAAAACAGCCACTTTTTTCCCTTTTAGAAAGGTGATTTTTTCCAAAGGAGTAATAACTCCTAACCAATCTGTATTAAAACCGATTAATCTCCCGTTTTGATTTATGACCGTATTAACTGCGCCAATTTTTTTTGCAGTTTTGTCTATTCTATCTAAATGTTTCATAACTTCGATCTTATGGGGAATGGTACAAGTTAAACCGTGAATTCCCATTTTTTTCATTGCTTGAATAACCATTTCAACATCCTTAATCTTGACTCTAGCTCCAAGAAAAACAAACTGATTATCTATTCCCAAAGCCTCAAATCCCGCATTATGCATCGCAGGAGATAGCGAATGGCTAACTGGATCGCCGATAATCAGACAAATTTTAGTTTTTGCTGAAATTTTCATATTTTTAGTTGAATAAACTTATTTAAAACTTCTTTAGGGTTTTCGTTTTTTATTTCTAAGGTAAAATCTGCTAATTTTCTATAAACTGGTAATCTTATTTTCACAAGTTCCTCAAAAGATTTTTTTGGATTTCCAGGATCTTTAAAAAACGCTGGAATACCATTTTTTATAATCCGTTGAAAATTTATTTCTTTATCCAAATCTAATAAAACAATTGTCCCGATTTCTTTTAAAATTATTTGATTTTCTTTATTTAATGGCGTTCCACCAGCACAATCAATAATTATATTTTTTAGTTTTATTTTTTTAATTTCTAACAATACTTCCGTTTCTATTTTTCGGAAATAACGATTACCATGTTTTCTAAAAATTTCCCGAAATGATAAAATTTCTCTTTTTATTTTTCTATGTCTTTCTTCAATTAATTGATCAATAACAATTAACTTTAGATTAAAATGATTACTTATATTTCTTGCTAAAGTTGACTTTCCTGAATTTTTTAAACCGATAATAATGATATTTTTCATATTTTTTTAATATTTGTTCCTAAATTTATAAACTGATCAGTAAAATTATTAAATGTTTTATCAAGAGATTCCGCGTTATTAAGGTTTGTTTCTCCCGTTGACCTCATCCCGGCGACGGTAAAATTCATAACCATCCGATGATCTTTATGACTATTAATTTTTGCTCCCTTTAAATCTTTTCCTCCGTTACCTTTAATAATCAAGCCATCTTTTTTTTCCATCACTTTTACTCCCATTGAGATTAAAGCTTTAGTTACAGCTTTAATACGATCACATTCTTTATGATGTTGAATCTCGTTATTAAATATTTCTGTTTTTCCCTGAGCGAAAGCAGCCGCAATAGCAATAGGAACAAATTGATCAGTAAAATTATTCGCATCTACTTTTGTACCTTTAAGATGTGGAGAAAACTGTGCAACTACAGAGTTGTTTGTAAATTTTATATCAGCGCCCATTTTTTTCAATACTGGGACTACTAGACGATCAGGGCAACTATCTTTTGGATCAATATTTATTACTTCAATTTTCGACCCAGGAATAAGAATGCCGGCTAAAAGAACTGTTGGAATGGACTGCCAATCAGCTGGTATTACCACATTGCCAAGAGGTTTTAAAATCTGACCGCCAGAAACTCGAAAGTGTTCATATTTATTCCCAATATTATGGACTTTTATTCCTGCTTTTTTTAACCAAGATATTGTTAATTCTACCCAGGGTTTTTCACCAGCATTGGTAACAAAAATTTCCGTATCCTTTTGACATAAAGAACATCCAATTAGTAATGCAGATACAATTTGTGACTCTGCCCCATCAACTGTACATTTCCCGCCATTAATTTTCCCTTTGATAATTATTGGTGCATGATTGTCTGATTTTGTTGTCACACCCCATCCTCCAAGCTGGTTGACGGCATCAACGACTGGTTTTGCCAACCGATTATGACGTAAAGATTCATCGCCGGTAATGACGACATATTTATCAGTAAGAACAGCTGAGATAATACCAAAATACCTAAGCAGTGGCCCAGAATTACCACATTCAATTACATTGTCTGGAACCTGTACTTTATTTCCAATTCCTTCAATTAACCAGCTTTCACCAACTTTGTTAATCTTTGCTCCAAATTGTCTCATTCCCTCAATTGCCTTTAACCAATCTTTTGATTCTTTAGGACGGATAATTTTTGATTTCCCATGAGCTAGGCCGGCAAGAAATAAAGCCCGCCATCCATGGGATTTAGCCGGTGGAACGTGAAATTTCCCTATTAAATTGTTACTTTTTCTTACTAAAATTTTCATATTATTATTGATTCAATCGCTCTAATTATTAAATTATTAGGCGCTTCTATATTAACGTTAACCTTTCCGATTTTTTCCGGCAAACTCCACAAAATTTTCTTGTTGGTATTTTTTTTATCAAAAGCCATGATTCGTAAAATATCATTAATTGAAAGATTTTCTATTCTCGTCGGCAAACCAGTTTGACAAATAGTTTTTTCTATCGTTAGAAAATCTTTTTTTGATAACATTCCTAACAGATTAGATAGCTTACTTTCGGCAATAATACCAACAGCGACCGCTTCTCCATGTAATAATGGTTTATTTGTTTTCCAACTTAACGATTCGATCGCATGACCAATGGTGTGACCAAAATTAAGAACTTTTCTTAAGTTATTTTCTTCTGGATCTTCTTTAACAATGTTTGATTTTATTTCTACTGATTGTTTCACTATTCTTATTAACTCCTCTTGGCTAAATTCTTCCGGTATTTTTGAAGTAACTAAATCAAAATATTTACGTCCGGAAATAACTCCGTGTTTGATAATCTCACCAAAGGCGGAAACTAATTCCCGTTTCGGTAAAGTTTTTAATGTTGAAACATCAATTACAACACCCATTGGATTTTCAAAAATTCCAATGCTATTTTTTATTCCCTGGAAATCAATTCCGTTTTTTCCGCCAACGCTGGCGTCAACTTGGGCTAAAAGAGTCGTTGGAATATTAATAAAATCTATTCCTCTCATAAATGTTGATGCGGCAAATCCTCCCATATCGCAAATCACACCTCCTCCAAGATTAATTAATAAAGACTGCCTATCCAGACCATTTTCGAACATTTTTCCCCATATTTTTCTCACCGTTTTAATGTTTTTTTCTTTTTCTCCTTGTTTAATAATAATTTCTGATATTTTTTGTTTTAAAGACCTTTTTACAGTAAGTAACCAATGTTTGGCCACATTAGTATCGGTTAAAACAGCCACTGTTGAAAAACGATCAAAATCAAACAGTTGATTGATTTTTGACAACAAATTGTTTCCAATAATAATTTTTTCCATATGATTAAAACGCTTTTAATAACTGATCAAATTCTTGAAAATTTAACTGCTGTTTAGCGTCTGATTTGGCTTTTTCCGGTTCCGGATGAACCTCAACCATCATCCCGTCAAAATCATACTGTTTTGCCTCTTTAATTATTCGAAAAACATTATCGACGGTTCCTCCAATATGGGAAGGATCAACTATCATCGCTAAACCGGTTTTTTCTTTGATTCTCATCGCCATTTCGAAGTCAGGTAAATTACGCATTTTCAAAGGATTTTTACCCTTTGGAGAAAAGCCGCGATGATTAAGAATGACTCGCTTAGGAGAGAGACCTGAACTTAAAACATGGTCCACTATCCCTAACCAATGTCTTTCTTCTTTCCAGGGCTGGTTTTTGATAAGAAGCCTGACTGATTTTGGCGCTTCTTCGTTGATCCTTAAAGCAACTCCTCTTTGTAAATAATGGTTTTGATTACGCGAACCAAGCCAAAAGAGAATTTTATTAACATTGCCTTTCTTGCCGATGATTTTTAACACTAGAGAAACTTGATCGGGAAATAATACTTCAGTGGCGACTGTGATTCCCATTTTTGTCACTTGAGCCAACCAGGTAACTCCTTTTTCCCCTACACCTTCAAATCCGGGCACAGTTCTTGGCTTCCAAAGACTGGCCCTCATGATCTTTATTCCTCTTTTCTTTAACTCTTTTGCACAGCTGATAACCTGTTCTTGTGATTCGGCCGCACAGGGCCCGGCAATGATGATTTTTTGTTTTGTTTTCATAAAAAAATCCCCGCTTTCGGCGGGGTCTGATGTTTTTTAATGTTTAAAATCATTAAAATAGATCCCGCCTAAATCGGGTAAAAATAAAAGTAAAAATTTAAAACTAATATTCTTTTCATAATATTTCCTTTCCACTACCCTCCTAATCTTAGTATTCGCCTTACCTACTATTCGTAGCACGGTTCATACTGCGATTTCCGGAGGGTTTACGGTTTGTAAGCCAAATTATAAATTTGGCAACAAACCCTACAAAAAAACCCGCTCTCGCGGGGTTAAACTTATATTTTTATTAATAAATTAACCGCCGCGTTGACGGGTAAAATAAAAATAAAAATTTTTTTTAGTCATATTTTTCATAAGATGAAGATAATTATACACCGAAAAAATTTCAATGCAACCGTAAATACTTGACAAGCACTAAAGAGAGAGTAAAATGTTGATAATGAATAAAAGACTGATAGTTATAATTCTTTTTATTAGTCTGGCTTTTGTTGCTGCTCCCCAAATTCATGCTGATTTCCCTTTTATTAATCCTGATCTTTTAAAGATAAAAATTCCTGCTGGGATTTTTGCTAGCGTAAAAACCGATTGATTTTTTTTCAATCTTCAGTCACAATGAATTTATGCTAATTAATCCAAAACCAGAAACAGTTGAAAACTCTTTTATCAAGGATTACGAGAAACTTTATAAAGAATCGATTGAACATCCGGAAGCTTTCTGGGAAAACATTGCCAAAGAACTCTCCTGGTTTAAACCCTGGAATAAAGTCTTGGAATGGAACTACCCTTATGCCCGCTGGTTTGTGGGAGGTCAAACAAATATCGTTAACAATGCTTTGGATCGTTGGCTTAAAACCGATATCGCTGACAAAACTGCTTTAATTTGGGTCTCACAGGATGGAACCGATAAAAAGTATACCTATAAACAGTTGAATGAAGAAGTCTGTAAATTTGCCAATGGATTAAAATCTTTGGGTGTGAGAAAAGGCGATAAAGTAACTATATATTTGCCAAGAATTCCCGAACAGTTTGTTAGCATGCTCGCCTGCTTGAAAATTGGCGCCATTCATTCAGTTGTTTATTCTGGATTTTCTGCTGAAGCATTAAAAAATAGGATTGAGGATGCCCAGGCAAAGGTTGTTGTTTGCGCAAATGCCTATCCGTACGGAAAAAAAACTATTGAGTCGTTTAAAAATGTCGAAACTGCCTTGAAAGACAATAAAACTGTTGAGCATGTTATTGTCGTAGAACGAGTAAAAACGGGTGTTGAGGGTTTAGGGATCCCGGCGGCGCGCCTTGCCTGCCGGCAGGCAGGCAGTCGAGGGGCATTGTTCGAAGCGAGCACCGACGGGAAAAAACCCGATACAGGACCCGTTTTAAACTGGTGGCATGAATTAGTTGCCAAGCAGGACATTATCTGTTCCACAGAAATCATGGAAGCGACCGATACTGCCTTTATTCTTTATACTTCAGGAACAACCGGCAAACCAAAAGGCATTATTCATGCCCACGGCGGTTATCAGGTAGGAATTTATTTAACATTAAAATACGTTTTCGATATCAAACCTGATGATATTTTCTGGTCGACAGCTGACGCCGGCTGGATCACTGGTCACT
>PFOE01000038.1 GCA_002792355.1 Candidatus Roizmanbacteria bacterium CG_4_10_14_0_2_um_filter_36_35
ACCTGGATAGAAACAAGGAAGAAAAAGAGTGGGGATTAATTGATGGTTTGGGACTAATAAGTATTGCTCTTGCTTCTTATTTTGGAAGTTATTTAGCAGAAACGATTGGGTTTGTTTACCTTCTAAGAGTTTCTAGCCTGGTTTTTTTGCTTTCTACGCTCCCATTATTGTTGACATTACCGCGGTTACGTAAATATATACTTTAGCGACCTTGCATCGTTTTGTATCTATTAAGGTAAAACCAACACTATAAGAATAGAGAGGATTTGTCCGTATATGAGTCGGGTGGAACAAGGATATTCTTCTGAAGGAAGGAACGGGCTATATGGAGCAATCGTTACCTCCTGACCTCTTTCCAATTCTTACTGGCTGAACGCGTCGGTCTGAACCCAATTTATTCTTATAATTCAACAGGTTTTTCTGCTTCAATAAACTTTTTGAATAATCCCCAACTTTTACTCGTCGCTACCATATCGTAAAAACCTACGAAAGGATCATATTTATAATCTTTATCTACAAGATCCGGGTGTTTTTCTTGAGCGTCAAAGAATAATAAATCAAGCTGTTTATAGTCGTTGTAGTTTTGGGAAAGTTGACTTGTGTCTATTAAATACCAAAGAATAAAAGGTTTTTCTCTTGTTTTAAAAAATTCTTGGATTTTATCAATGGTTCCGGTACAAAATAAAGTTGCATCTTTCCAGCTTCCGCCTTCTTTGCTTCCAATTAATAGATAATTCATATATTGATATTTTCCTCCTAAACATAAGTTCTATCAAGTTTTTTGTTGAGTCAACGAAATATTTTTGACAGTAACCCTAGCGTATCGGTCAGGACCCAATTAATCAGTAGTTGCCTAAACAATTTTATAACTTTTTTAATAATTTAAAATCTTTTTTAACCAAAGCTTCCTTTTTGGCCTTAGTCCATTTTTTTATTTGCCATTCTCTTTTCATCGCCAATTGTAAAGTTGGATATTCTTCAGAATAAACAAGCCTCACTGGCTTCTTTGCTCTTAAATACTTTGATGATTTATTTTTATCAAAATTATGTTCCTGTATCCGCCTTTGAAGATTGTTTGTTTGGCCACAGTAAAGGGAATTATCGGAACAACGAACTATATAGAAGTAAAACATTTTTTGATTTGACTTCGTCCTTCGACTACGCTCAGGACATAAGAGCTTCATCAACTCACTTTGTATCGTTGTGAAGCTCTAATGCTGGGGGGCAGGGAGTCGAACCCCGATATTCTCCTCCAAAGGGAGAAG
>PFOE01000035.1 GCA_002792355.1 Candidatus Roizmanbacteria bacterium CG_4_10_14_0_2_um_filter_36_35
TTATTGGGAGTGAAATGTGTAGAAACAGATACTAGAGGAGCGGTTCAAACGTCATCAACCATTAATGGAAGTTTCTGTACAACCAGAGATGGTTGGCCCGGGACCTGCACTCTTTCCAGTAATTGCAATTCTATCAAGTCAGGAATCGCTTGGGACAATAATGTAACAGTATGTCAATCATCGGGTCCTCCTTATTATGGCTGTTGTGGAATAAAACCAAATGATGATTGTTTTCAGAAAGGATCAGTTCAGGTTAAAGGAGAAAAATGTTTTGCCTGTTATCTAACAGATAAAACACCGGGAAAGATGATTGAAGTCTCATCCAGTTCTTGTCAGAAAATTGCTTTGGGACAAATAACAAGTATGAATCCAGCTGAGATTCAACTCAATGCAGCATCGACCGAGGATCAATATCGACTCCGTCAAAACGCTTTTGATAATTATGAAAGTTTACATAATGTTCCTGTTGGAGAAAAAGCAGCCGCATGGCTTATGGAGCAGGCAGATTCCCTGACATACTATACTTTTGGACAGCTGCCAAAGCTTTTTGGGGGAAAAGCAGAAAGTTCGATGGGTAATTATTATGTAGCTCAATATCAAGCTGGTGTTGCTGCCGAAGCGGCAGGAATAACAAGAAAAGTCACTGTCGGTCAGGCCTTGACAACCGGCGTCATCGGCGGTTATCAATATGCCAACAATATGCTGCTTGGGCTTCCTGATGGTGCTTTAAATTTAGTTACCGGAGGAAGAACAAGAAATTGGGAAGCAAATATTCTTACTACTTTATATGGCGCTAATGAAGCGGCGGCGGCGGCAAAAACAATACAGGCAGGCAGCGATATAACTAATATTGTGGCAATTTTAGTTCCTGTAGGAAAAGGTCTATCCGCTGCCGGCGGTAAGATGACAACGACTGCTACCAGACTTGAACAGGCCGGTCAGACCGGAGTTCGTTCTGCTCTTTTAAGGGGCGGTGGAAGAATTACGTCAGTAGCCGGCGAGGGTTTTCAGATAATCTCTCCGGAAACCTGGGCAGCTGGATTTATTAAATCCGCCCCGGTAACAACATTTTTAGAACAATCCGCTGTTAATTTGGGTCGTTTAAGACCTGTAGTTGCTGCCTCAACTAGAGTAACAGAAGTTGCCGGCAGTCTGACTGGAAAGTTAGCGACGACCTTCCCTAGAACATTTGAGGTAATTAGTACAGCTGGAAAAACAACTAAAACAATTGGTACAAAAGTTGTCGATTTATTTCTTCCTCGATCAGCCTTAACTTATACGCCTGAAGAGGCAGCCAAATATTTAGTCCGTGATCTAGATCTTGGAATTGTTCAGCCTGATGACGTCGTCAATCGATTAGCAGCAAGATATCGGCAGTCATTTGTCAACTCAAACCAAATCAATAATTTTGTTAATAAGCTTGAAGATACGGGAATCGATGAAAAGTTAATACCTCAGATAAAAAACAATATTATTATAGACTTGCAACAAAAGTTAGCAGAAAGAGCGGTAAAGCAGACTGTTGGCGACCGGTTAGTATCTTTTTTTAAACCGGATGCAGATGAAATAAAAGTGATAAGTGATCTTCACTCTGATTGGAGCAATGCTCAAATAAGATTGGCGGCCGCAGGTTTCATCGACCCGGCAACCGGTAAAGCAAAGAATATTGTTGGTGTAATTTTAGGAGATTACTTTGGTAAAACCACAACAGAATTAGTGGAATATTCAACAACACCCGGATATGATCTTTTAAGAAATGCTATTGATTTACAAGAACAGACCGGTGGTAAGATTGTTGCTTTGGCAGGCAACTGGGAGCCGCGTACCGCCTATGCAATTCGATTGCAGAAACTAAGTCAAGCAGTTGAAGAAGCGGTAAGCCGGGGTGATGAAACTTATCTTCGAGCTCTCCTTAAAGATAATGGATTTAAAGACGCTCAAGCTTTAAACGACGAAATAAGAAACTTTTTAAAGTTGGATACTAAGGGACCAATGGCTTTATCTCAAGCTGAAATTGTGTCTTTAGCCAATAAAAATAAAGAAGTAGGAGCGTTGATGGGTAAGTTAAAAATAATTACAAGGATGCCTGACGGGTCTGTTTTTCAGCATGTTGATGATGCAGAACTGCTTCGTTATATTTTTAACTCCGTAGAAGAAATCGATGGATTAGCTTTAAGTCCCGAATCTAAAGCAGCGCTTCAAGAAATTTTCAGTTCCCGAGGGAATGGAAAAACTTATCTTACTGCCGATCAGGTAAGAGAAATTAATCTTGCTGCGAAACAACTTGGTTTAAGTAGCGACGCATTAATGGAAAAGATCAATCAAAATACCGCAAAAATTCTTGAAGACGGACTGACACAGTTAAATGATCCGCTGGCTAAAACGAATTTACTCAATCTTGAAAGAGATATGTCAAAAGATCTAGCATTTTATAATTCGCCGGATGTCCTGGTAGAATATTCTAATATTTTTAGTCAAAATGGAGATTTTCGTTTAGCGACTGGTCATTCGCCAATTGACACAATAGCAAATTTATTGGGAAACGGTAATCAAGAGTCATCTCAATTTGTCAGGCTAGCAGACGGTGTTTATATATTAAAAGACAGTCCAAACATTTCTATCTATGGAACTGATGTTAGATTGTCCGAAGGAATGAGAGTAAATAATCCAATAACACTACAAAACCCTAATGGATTTCTCAAAGTACTTAACGGGCTTATGCAAGTTAATAGTGACACAGTCAAAAGTGATATATTATCAGGGCCGATAAGAGTGGTTACCAATCCCTATGACCCAGCCTATTTAATATTGTCAAAAGTTAGAAATTTATGGCTCTTGAATAAACAATAATATTTTAAAATTTAAATTGAAAGAGTTGAAATTTATTACAAATTAATTTATTATGATTTTATGATTGAACTTGGAGAAGGTCTAAAAGCAAAAGTCGAAGCGCCAAGACCGGTCATTATGGTAACAAATCCTTCAGTTGAACTTACAACTGCTCAAAAAGAAACCGTCAGTCAAATGGAACCAAAAATTTCTCAATTTGTCAGTGAGCATTTACACAAAGACTATTATCTACTGGAAAAATTTCAATTATCGAGGAAAAAGATTGTTCCTGAGGTAACAACGATGACGCCAGAGTTAGCGAGAGAAATTATGCGGTACATGGGTATTAAATTAGAGAGCGATGCGGCCTGTCTTAAAGCTTATGATATTCTTAGTATTACGGCTAACTTTAATGGAATTTGGAAAGAAAAACCACCACCTGCTGCCGAACAGCAGAAATTAATCCAACAACGAGTTAACTCTTTAGCCAATTATTCTTATGATTCTCATATGAGTAAGGCTGAAAATATTGAGGAATTAAATAGAGTATTAACAGTTTTAAATAGTTTATAATTAATTATTATGGAAAATAAACCAACTCCTTATTTACAGTTGTTAAAAATATCGGTTGTGTTTATTTTAACCTGGCTGATCGGCAGCGGGTTATACTTTCTTACTTTTAAAATTTTTGCTTTTAGCAGTCTCAACACCTTGACTTCGATTTTTTTCCTGTTTTTACTCAGTCTCGCCTTAAAAATAAATTATCAAAGCCCGGTTTTTTTACTAGATATTGTTTTGGCGACGTTTTATTCGTTTTTTTATCCTTTTGGCCAGGCGATGTTAATCATTTTGGTTCTGGTTTTGGCACAGAAAATATTGAAAATTGTTTGAGATATTTACACCGATGAATATTCTTAAAAATATTGGGTTAATAATAATTTCTTTATTGATTGCTAATATCGTTTCTGCTTTTCTTTTAGGAGTTTTGATGATGATCGGCGGTAATATCAGTGTCGTTGGCCTAAATCAAATTAATTTTGATCCTCTTATTACGATCGCCTATATTTTGCTTTATTATTCTATTAACAGTTTTTATCAACCAGCTAGAAAATCCCAACTTTTTCTTTTCCTTTTTACCTTGTTTCTTTCCTTCACGGTAAACTTCATCCAAGGAGCCATCTTTTTGGTACTTGTCTACTTCTTGTTAAGTAAATTTAAGTTGATATAAAGGATTTTAAAAACCACTTTGTCCAAATTACTTGATCAGTTAATTGAACCGGTCCGACGCCATTTTGAAGAAAATCAGGAAGCAAAAGCACTACTTGAAAAAATTAAAGGTTTTCAAGTCACTAGGTAATCGGAGGTTGTAATTTTACTTCTTTTTCTTCTTTTTCTTGTCAACCGGACGTAGATTCTGGACAAGCCAGAATGACGTTTTCCAGTTGACAAGTAAATAATTTTCTATTATTATAGAAAATAACCGTAAGAATTATTAGTTAAAATAGAAAATTATGTTAAAAATCGAATATATCTGGAGGGAGCTTTTATATCGAAGTATTGAAAAAAATCACCCGGATTTTACCATTACCGAGCTTGCTAAAACATTTAACCTGTCGACCAGCGTCGTTTCCCATGCCCTTTTTCCCTTAAAAGAATTAGGAATAGTTAGTATTAAAAAAAAAGTTTCCAAAGTAATTGATACAGAAAGGTTGTTATTTTTCTGGGCCACAAGACGTAATCTGAAAAAAGAATTAATCTATTCTACATATAATTTTCTTCCAGTTCAGGAAAGGGAAGCGTCAATGCCTTCTAAAGTCATACCAACTGCTTACAGCGCCTTCAGGATGTATTTTGGCAACCCACCAGCTGACTACGAAAACATCTATTTTTATGTAAAAAATGTTTCCGCAGTCGAAAAAAGATTTCCCAAATCAACCAAAAAAAATCAAGACAATTTATTTATTTTAAAACCCGATCAATTTTTAAGAAGGTATAAAAGAATTCCTTTAGCTCAGATTTTTGCTGATCTTTGGAATCTGCCCGAATGGTATGCTAAAGATTTCTCCGACGCCATTTTACTAAAAATTAAAGAAAAAATTGGTTTATGAATAGTTTTTATCAGAGTATTGTGACGGAAAAAAGTTGGAAAATGTTACAGATGTTAAAAAAAGACATAGATTTTATCCTCATTGGTGGTTGGGCGGTTTATCTTTATACAAAAACTCTCAAGTCAAAAGATATAGATATAATTGTTGATTATCAAGAGCTGGACAAAATAAAGAAAAACTTTCAATTAATAAAAAACGACCGGTTAAGAAAATATGAGATTAAAAAAGAAGGGATTGATATTGATATTTATCTACCATATTTTTCAGATTTAGGGTTACCGGTTGGAAAATTAATAAAACATCAGGATAAAAATCAAGGATTTACGATTCTTAAGAAAGAGATTTTATTATTTACAAAACTCAAAGCTTATCAAGAAAGAGGAATGACGATAAAAGGAGTGAAAGATAAAATAGACATTATTTCCTTAATTTTACTTACAGATTTTAATTTTGTTTTTTGGAGGGATTTTATTAAGAAAGAAAGAGTCGGTGTTTATAACGAGTTAATAAAAAAAATTCTATTAGAAACAAAAGAAATCCCCGAATTAAACTTAAATCAACACGCTTTTGCCAAGAAAAAGAAAAAACTATTAGAGCAGGTCCGAAGCTTTCAAGTGACAAGATAGTTAATGGTCAATTTCCATCACCGGAAAAGGGAAAAAAATAATGGAAAGAGCAAAACAAGCCTTTGGATATTGATTTTAATTATTATATCCTGTATAATATCGGCTATTAAATTTTATTAGTAATATGGAAGCAGTAAGTAGTATAGGTGGAAATCGATGAGATAATTTATCTTCAGAGGAAAGAGCACGGCAAATTGCAGAAAGAGAAGAGAAAACGACAACACAGTATTCATCATCAGGCAATAAAAAAACCTTCTCCATCTTAAAAAACGAAGCAGTAAAAGGCATTGGCAACTTACGTCGGGGAGTAGTCAACACAGGTAAAGGAATAGCTGAAACAACAGTCGGTCTGGCAGAAGGAGCTGATGCCGTAGCATTAGGTTTGGGAGTGATAGCTATAATGACCGTCGGAACGCTTATTTCGCCTGTTCCTGCAGCTTTATCTCGAGAAAAAAACATTATAGACGTTAATAAAGAGGTCTTTGCTTTTGCTCAAACCCCAAAATCTGCCCGTTTTGTCGGCTATCCTTTGTTAGCTTTGGCAGGAGGTTTTGGTATCATGCAGGCAGCGAAAATGTTTAAATAAATTAGGATAGAAAAAATCTCGACTCCGGAAGGGTCAAAAATTAATATTGACATCATTTTTTTTCTTGTTATACTTAAAAAGTTATTTGTTTCGGGGATTTGTAATATTTCCGCTAATTAATTTCTTGTGAGTCAGTTTTCTAAATTCTATTTTTCTTCATTTAAACATTTAATATTTAATCATTTGTAATTTATTTGAAATTTGAAATTTATCATTTGAAATTTTTCCTGAAGGGTGGTGAGAATTAATGAGTAAAAAATTATACGTAGGCAATCTTTTGTACGAAGTGACTGATGAGGACCTGAAGACTCATTTTTCAACCGCTGGAACAGTTGTTTCAGCAACTGTCATCAGATTTAGAGACACCGGACGCTCCAAAGGTTTTGGATTTGTCGAGATGACGACTGAAGAAGAAGCGAAAAAGGCCATTGATAGTTTAAACGGTCAGGACTATAAAGGTAGAAAATTAGTCGTCTCTGAAGCTAGGCCACCACGAGAAAATCGTTTTCCACCTCAAGGTGAAGCGGCTCCAGTTGAACCAGCACAGCAACCAGAGTAATAAAAATTATTATTTTGGTATAGTGAAAGTAAGATGGTTTTTTTTAAGATATTTTTTTACTTGGTTTCTTTCCTCATTCTCTGGTATTGTTCAGGAATAATTATCCGGTCGGTTGATCGTTTTGCCCACCGGTTAAAACTGTCTTCTTTTGCAGTCTCTTTTTTTGTCCTGGGAATTTTAACTTCAGTTCCAGAGTTTAGCGTCGGCATTAACTCAATTATCAATAAAACCCCTGATGTTTTTGTCGGGAACTTATTAGGATCATCCTTAGTTCTTTTTATTTTTGTCATTCCTCTTCTGGCAGTTTTTGGCGGTGGAGTAAAGATGGTTCATTAGCTGACTGAACAGGACATGATCTTTGCCCTTTTAGTGGTTGCCGCACCGGTTTTTTTGATCGCTGACAATGTTTTAACGCGGACAGAGAGCGTCTTTCTCATCCTTATTTATGTGATTCTTTTTTATTTTATTGAAAAGAAAAAAGGTTTGCTTGAAGTAAACAAAGAAAAAAAACATCTCAAGGAAAAGCATTTGCTGGAAGAATCTTTGGAATTTATTCTGGCGACTGTCATTACTTTTTTAGCCAGTAGGTTTATTGTCAATACAACCGTTGATTTGGCAGAATATTTTAAGGTTTCTTCATTTATGATCAGCGTCGTTTTTCTTTCTATTGGTACCAATATTCCGGAAATTTCTTTGGCAATAAGGTCGATATTAATGGGAAAAAAAGAAGTAGCATTGGGTGACTATCTCGGGTCGGCAGCTGCCAACACCTTATTTTTTGGAATTTTTACTTTATTAAACGGAGCCAGAATTAATATTAGCAGCTATTCGTTACGGACGTTAATTATTACTTTGTTTGGTCTAGGAGTTTTTTATCTTTTTTCCCAGTCGAAAAAAGAAATCTCTCAAAAAGAAGGCAAGGTTCTACTTTTAATCTACTTATTATTTATCGTCTCGTAAATCTTATTTCCTTAACCCCCATCTGTCATTCCGAGTCCCGCTGAGTGGGACGAGGAATCCCTGCCTGCCGGCAGCCAGGTAGCGAAGCGTAAAAAGAGAGTACGGAGTTTCCTGCTTGAATTGATTACCTAAGAAACGTTTGATTATTTTTTCTACGTTTTTAAAACCCAATCTCTTAATTTCTTTAGTCGCTATTTTTTTATCAAAATATAGATACAAGACCTGATCTGCTTCTTCGTAAGTAAAGCCAAACTCGCCTTCGTCAGTTTGTCCTTTCCAGAGGTCGGCAGTAGGTGGTTGATCAATGATTTTTTTGGTAACTTTTAAATATTTAGCTAATTGATAAATTTGCGTTTTATAAAGATGAGTGACCGGTTCGATATCACTGGCGGCGTCGCCAAAGCGCGTGAAATACCCTAAAAGTCTTTCCGATTTATTTTCTGTACCACAGACTAAAGCATTGTGTTTTTTAGCCAAGTCAAAGAGAATAATCATGCGGACGCGTGCCATAATGTTGCCGAGACTAATTTTTTGATTCATTGGTAAAAGCGAAGACACCTGTTTTTTAGTCAATGACTTGGGGGACCCCCCTTTAGGGGGTGAAGTCGACGAAAAAACACGGTGTCGAGCTTCATTTTCTGCGTCAAAAAATTTCGGTATCGAGCCTCCTAAATTATTTAATTGATTAATAATAGGTCTAATTAAAGATATAGGTAAATTAACTCCGATAATATTTTCCGGTTTATAGGCTTTTTTCAAAAGACAATAGACTGTAGTTGAGTCGATTCCGCCTGATAGCCCGATGACGACTTTGTTGATTCCAGTTTTTTTCTGGATTTTTTTTAGAAACGTAGTGATTTTTTTAACTTCTTGTTCGGGATTAATAGAAAGGGATATTTGCATAAATATAGTATACTATTAAAGTAAAAAAATTTCTAATTTCTAATTGACCTAATTAACCTAAAGAATATCCAAGTACCAAATCCCAAATTGGTAATTGATCATTGAGTATTATTTATATCAATTAGAATAATTAGAATAATTAGGTCAATTAATGAAATATCACATCGCCTTACTCGTTGGTCGTTTTCAGCCTTTTCACAAAGGTCATCTTTATCTCGTGAAGAAAGCTTTACAGGAAGCGGAAAAACTCGTTATTGGCATTGGTAGCGCCAATATTAGTGATGAAAATAATCCATTAGACTATGAAATAAGACGAAAAATCATCAAAGCCGTTGCTTACAAAGAAAAAATCGAAGATAGAGTGATAAAAATTGCCGCCTTAGAAGATTTTTTTAATGATAAAAAATGGCTAAACAATGTCAAAAAGCAGGTGGGAGAATTTGACTTGGTTGTTGGTAACAATGAGTGGACCAATAAAATAATGGAAAAAGCCGGCTACCCTGTTAAACGTTTTCCATATTATAAACGGTTTCTTTATGAAGGTTGGCGAATAAGAAAACTTGTTAAAGAAGGAAAAAAATGGCAGGACAGAGTTCCGGATTATTTAATTAAATTGTTCTCGACTTCGCTAGAACAGTATTCTTCGAGCGAACGAAGTGAGTCGAGAAGAAATAGATTTAAACACGTAGTTCTTGGTGGGACCTTTGACCATTTTCACAAAGGCCATCAGGCAATGATAGACAAAGCATTTCAGATTGGTAAAAAAATCACCATCGGAATCGCAACAAAAAAACTTTATCAAAATAAGCTGTTAAATGAAACCGTCGAACCCTTTGAGACAAGAAAAAGAAACCTGTTAACATATATTTTTAACAAGTTTTCCCACGATCGTGTCAAAACTCGTTCTTTTTCAGAATTCACGGGTGGTGCCGACAAAAATAAAAACATCGATGTAATAATTGTCTCCCGTTTAAGCTATCTCAATGCTCTGAAAATTAATAAATTGAGAGAAAGAAATGATCTTAAACCATTAAGGACAGTTATTGTTAAAGACGTTTTAGCAGACGATGGTAAATTATTGTCATCGGAGAGAATTCGAGCGGGAGAAATAAATCGAGAAGGAAAAGTTTATTTGGATTGTTTCAAAAAAACATTGATTTTGCCGGAAAATTTACGGGAAGAATTGAGAAAACCGTTGGGGAAAGTTTTTAAAACAACCCAACAAATTGTAGGGGCGATTTTTACCATGCCTACCGGCAGGCAGGAATCGCCCAAAAAACCAACAATAATAATTGCAGTTGGGGATATTATTGTTGATTCTTTATTAAAAGAGGGAATTAGACCAGATATTAAGATTATTGATTTCCGGTCGCGACGTAAACCATTGAAAACGACGGAGCCTGTCTTGGGTTCAAAAAAAATTTTTCCTTTCTCCTCGACACCCGTCTTCAATAAACCTGGTACTATTGATTTAAAAACCGCGAAAAAATTAAAAGAATTAATTCAAAAAGCCATCTTTAAAAAGCAAAAATCTTGGTTAGTGATTGACGGCGAAGAGGATTTATTAGCTCTTCCTTCGATTTTATTCGCTCCTTTGGGTTCTTTAGTCTTATACGGCCATTGGCAGTTAGGAGTGATCGGAATCGAGGTGACAGAAGAGTCAAAAAATATGGTTTTAAAAATTATTAACAAATTTAATTGACTTTTGACTGATTATTTTTTAAAGTTAAATATGTCAGACCCAAAATATTTAGACGAAGCTTTTAAAAAGGTAACAAAGCAAACCCTGGAGACTTTTTTAAAAAAACACAAAGATTACGGTAAAGGAAATATTTTAGATATGGGGGAATTGGGGATTGCTTTTCGGATTTCGGAAAAATTTAATCGGATCAAACATCTTCTCATGAACGGGAATAAACCAAGCAACGAGTCGATTGAAGACTCTTGGATTGATATCGCGGTCTACGCTATTATCGCCGTCCTTCTTAAAAGGGGGTGGTTTCAGAAGCTTAATGTTAAAAAAAATGGAAAAATATCAACCGGCACAGTTTGAGAAAAAATGGACAGAAGAGTGGAAAAACAAGAAATTAAATGTTTTCGATCCAGACTCAAAGAAAAAGAAATACTATGTTTTGGTCGAGTGGCCCTACACTTCAGGCGACTTACATATCGGTCACTGGTTCACCTTTACCATACCTGATGTTTTATCACGATATAAAAGAATGAATGACTGGAATGTTTTTTTCCCGATGGGTTATGATGCTTTTGGACTGCCGGCGGAAAATGCCGCCATTCAACACAAAGTCCATCCTCAAGACTGGACGATGAAGAATATTAAAACAATGACCGACCAGTTTCAGACGATGGGGACGATGATCGACTGGGATTGGATGACGGTTACCT